>DAICZL010000719.1 GCA_027311165.1 bacterium | reverse complement strand
CCCTGGGGCACCTCCGCGGGGGCGCAGGCCGGGCAGGCGCACTCGCGGCCCGGCTTCAGGCCCCGGGGCCGAACCGCGCCACCAGATCGGCGAGATGCCCGATCTCGTCCAGCCGGATCCCCTCGACCGCCGGCCTTGCCTTGCCACGCGCCACGCGCCGCGGCAGGCAGGCGGCCTCGAATCCCAGCTTCGCCGCCTCCTTCAGCCTGGCCTCGGCCTGCGCCACCTGCCGCACCTCGCCGGACAGGCCGACCTCGCCGAAATACACGGTGGCGGGATCGGCGGGCCGGTCGCTCGCGGCCGAGGCGATCGCCGCGGCCACCGCCAGATCGGCCGCCGGCTCGCTCACCCGCAGCCCGCCGGCGATGTTGAGATAGACATCGGTCGCGGCCAGCCGCAGCCCGCAGCGCGCCTCCAGCACCGCGAGCAGCATCGCGAGCCGCCCGCCATCCCAGCCGATGACGGACCGGCGCGGCGTGCCGCCGGGATTGGCGGCGAGCAGGGCCTGCACCTCCATCAGCACCGGGCGCGTGCCCTCCAGCCAGGCGAACACCGCGCTGCCGGCGATGTTGCCGCGCCGTTCGGCGAGGAAGAGGGCGGAGGGGTTGGGCACCTCGGCCAGGCCCTGGTCGGTCATCTCGAACACGCCGATCTCGTCGGTGGCGCCGTAGCGGTTCTTCACCGCGCGCAGGATGCGGAACTGGTGGCCGCGATCGCCTTCGAAATACAGCACCGCATCGACCATGTGCTCCAGCACCCGCGGGCCGGCCAGCGCGCCTTCCTTGGTGACGTGCCCCACCAGAACCACGGAGAAGCCGCGGGTCTTGGCCAGGCGGATCAGCTCGAAACTGCAGGCGCGCACCTGGGCGACCGTGCCGGGGGCGCTTTCGATCGCGTCCAGCCACATGGTCTGGATGCTGTCGATCACCACCAGCACCGCATCGGTTTCCGCTTCCAGCGCGGCGGCGATGTCGCGCAGATTGACCGCGGCGGCCAGTTCCAGCCCGGCATCGGCGAGGCCCAGGCGGCGGGCGCGCAGGCGCACCTGGTCGATCGATTCCTCGCCTGAAATATACAGAACCCGCCGGCCGGCGCGGGCGAGCGAGGCGGCCGCCTGCAGCAGCAGGGTGGACTTGCCGATCCCCGGATCGCCGCCGACCAGGATGGCCGAGGCCGGCACGATGCCTCCGCCCAGCACGCGGTCGAGCTCCGCGATCGCGGTGGCGGCGCGCGGCGGCGGCTCTGCGGTGCCGGCGAGGCCCACGAACGACAGCTTCCGCGCGGCCGGCGCCTTGCCCGTGGCGGGCTTGCCGGCGGGGCCGGGGCGGGCTTCGATGGCTTCCTCGAGGACAGTGTTCCACTCGCCGCAGGTCTCGCAGCGGCCCGCCCATTTGGCGGTGACCGCGCCGCAGGCCTGGCAGACGAAGCGGGAGACCGGCCTGGCCATCAGGGCGACTGCGGAGCTTGGGGAAGGAAGGCCCGGGGCTCTGCCCCTCGACCCGGCTGGGGCCCTGGGCCCCGGACCCCATTCGCCCGGACGTGGGGCCGCGGGTTCGCGAACGGCATGGGGTTCCGATCTGTGCTCCCGGCCAGGCCTATCGCTGCGGAGGGCAGGAGGGATCGTGTCCCGTGCGGGAGCGGCGGGTTCACGGGAGCGGCACCTCCGGGTGGGGTGTGGGTTTGATGCTCCGAATTCGATCCCCGAGGATGACCGATCCGTCAGGCGCGCGCAGACGCGCGGCCTCCCCGGGCGGGGCCGTCTCGCCGACGGGTCCCAACGGGCCATGGGGGCAAAGCCCCGGCCTCATCGCTTGTGCCGCGCCAAAGGCCGCCAGCGCGGCGGCATCATTCCGGCCGCACCAGCCGGTGCTGCTTGCGCCCGGCCGACAGCTTGATCGCTCCGTTCAGCAGATCCGCCGCCGAGATCATCAGCCCCTCATCGGTGACCGGCGCATCGTTGACCCGCGCACCGCCGCCACGGATCAGCCGCCTGGCCTCGCCGTTGCTGGCGGCCAGTCCTGCCTCGGCGAACAGGCGGAAGGCCGGGATGCCCTCGGCCAGCGCCGCGGCCGCCACGGCGTGGGTGGGCAGGCTGGCCGCCGCCTCGCCCTGCTCGAAGGCAAGGCGCGCCGTCTCTGCCGCCGCATGGGCGGCCTCCCTGCCATGGGCGAGTGCGGTCGCCTCGGTCGCCAGCACTTTTTTCGCCTCGTTGATCTCGGCCCCGCCCAGCGCCGCCAGCCGGTCGATTTCGCCGAGATCGAGATCGGTGAACAGCCGCAGGAAGCGCGCCACGTCCGCGTCCTCGGTGTTGCGCCAGAACTGCCAGTAATCATAGGGCGAGACACGGTCTGCGGTCAGCCAGACCGCGCCCTGGGCGGTCTTGCCCATCTTGGCGCCCGATGCGGTGGTGATCAGTGGCGTGGTCAGGCCGAAGACCTGGGCGGCTTCGGTGCGGCGCACCAGTTCCACGCCCGAGACAATGTTGCCCCACTGGTCCGACCCGCCCATCTGCAGCACCACGCCGTGGCGGCGGTAGAGCTCGCGGAAATCGTAGCTCTGCAGGATCATGTAGTTGAATTCGAGGAAGCTCAGCGGCTGCTCGCGATCGAGCCGCAGGCGCACGGAGTCGAAGGTCAGCATGCGGTTGATGGTGAAGTGCCGGCCGACCTCGCGCAGCAGCGGGATGTAGCCCAGCGCGTCCAGCCAGTCGGCGTTGTTGGGCAGGATCGCATCGCTGGGCGCGCCTTCCCGGCCGGGGGCGGCGAAGGTCAAGAACGGGTCGAACACCCGGCGGATGCCGGCCATGTTGGCCGCGATCTGATCATCCGACAGCATCTGGCGGGCTTCGTCCTTGCCGGACGGGTCGCCGATGCGCGTCGTGCCCCCGCCCATCAGCACCACCGGGCGATGGCCGTGGCGCTGCAGCAGGCGCAGCAGCATGATCTGCACCAGGCTGCCCACATGCAGGCTGTCGGCGGTGCAGTCGAAGCCGATATAGCCGCTGACGCCCCCGGCCAGAAAGGCCGCATCCAGTGCCTCGGCATCGGTGCACTGGAACACGAAGCCGCGCTGGTGCGCCTCGCGCAGGAAGTCGCTTTCGGGCATGGATCTGGTCCGTGACTGAGGGCTGGCAAAAGGGCTGGCAGCCTGGGCGGGCTGGGGTATGGCGGGCGCGGCGCGGCGGGTTAGCACGGAGCGGCCGGGGGGAGAATGCTGCGCACGATCGGGCTGATGAGCGGCACCTCGCTCGACGGGGTGGACGCGGCCTGGATCGAGACCGACGGGGAGCGCATCGGTGAGGTCGGCCCGGCACTGACCCTGCCCTACGACCCCGCCCTGCGCGCCGATCTGCGCCGCATCCTGGACCGGGCGGCAGACCTCGCGCCGGACGATCCCGATCTGGCCACGGCCATCGCGCGGCTGACCGGTCTGCATGCCGAAGCGGTGGCCGCGATCGGCCGGCCCGCCGACCTGATCGGGTTTCACGGCCAGACCATCCTGCATCGCCCGGATCAGCGCCGCACCTGGCAGGTGGGCGATGCCGCCGCCCTGGCACGGACCACCGCGACACCAATCGCCTGGGATTTCCGCAGCGCCGATGTCGCCGCCGGCGGGCAGGGCGCGCCGCTGGTCCCGGTGTTCCACGCGGCCCTTGCCCGGGACCTGGCGAAGCCGCTGGCGGTGCTGAACATCGGCGGGGTCGCCAACCTCACCTGGATCGGCGCCGACGGCACGCTGCTCGCCTGCGATACCGGGCCGGGCAACGGCCCCCTCGATGACTGGGTGGCCGCCCGCACTGGCGCGCCCTTCGACCGGGACGGGCATCTGGCCGCGTCCGGGCGGGTGGATCAGGCAGTGCTGGCACGCCTGCTCGCCGCGCCGTATTTCGCCCGGCCGGCGCCGAAATCGCTCGACCGGCTGGATTTCTCGGCGCTGCTGGCGGGAAGCGGGCTCGCAGCACTGGCGGATGCCGACGGGGCGGCGACACTGGTGGCCTTCACCGCCCATGCCGTGGCCCTGGTGAGGCTGCCGGCGCCGCCCCTTCGCTGGCTGGTCTGCGGGGGCGGGCGGCGCAACCAGGCGATCATGGCGGCCCTGGGCGAGGCGCTGGGCGGCCATGTCGCGCCGGTCGAGCAGGTGGGCTGGGATGGCGATGCGCTGGAGGCCCAGTGCTTCGGTTTT
>DAICZL010000437.1 GCA_027311165.1 bacterium | reverse complement strand
CCTAAAACTAGTGGATTCCAAAGGCTCCGCCTTTGGCGGGGTCTAGGGGTGGAGCCCCTTGCCTTGCTTGACGAAGTCTCATGACCGGGTCTGGTCGGGGTGATGCCGGTGGCGCGTGGCATGGTCAGTAGTCCTTTGCGGCGACGCCGGGCAGGCGGACGTCGCGGTCAAGGCGGCGGCGTCGTGTCGGGGCCAGGTCGTAATCCTGGATCGGGCTGGCTTCGGGCAGGTTCAGGATCGGCAGAACGGTGCAGTTGACCGAGCCGATGATGCAGGCGTTGAAGCGGTAGTTGGTGCCGGGCACCGGGACGACGACGCCGTTATGTGCGGCGGCCTGCCCGGACAAATTGCCGAGCGAGCCGTCGAAATTGGTCTGTCCGGCCGCGCTGCCGGCGACGACAAGGAAGTGGAGCGCCATCTGGCCGCTGGCCATGCCGCCGCCGAGGTTGATGACCAGGGTGGTGTTGGGCGCGAGCAGGTCGGCGAAGGTGGCGCTGCCGGTCGAGGGCAGCAGCATGAACACCCCGTTGGGCTGGTTGGCGAGGCCGGCGGCCTGCGCGACCGGGCCGGTATCGATGGTGAAGGCCCCGGTTTGCAGCAATTGCTGGGCTCCGCCGTTGGTGACGCTGAGCACTGAATCGATGCCGGCGCGGGGCTGCACGTCGGGCGCGATCGGCATGGCGAGGCCTTGGCCCTGGATGAACAGGCCGCCGCCCGCGGTACCATCGAGCACGAGTTTGCCGGCGGCGGCGATGGTGACGGCGCGGGCGGTGACCGGGCCGATCAGGGTGAGCGCCCTGGCATCGTTCAGGGAGAGATAATGGCCGGTATCGTTGAAGCTGCCGAGCGTGCCGATCTGATTGGTGCCGATCAGGCTGGCGTCGCCGGTGAGGCTGCCGGTGGTCTGGATCAGGTTGGCGGCGATGGCGCCGGTTTCACTGACGCCGCCGCCGGCGATGGTGATCGTGCCCGGCGTGGTGATGCTGCCTGGAACCGCGAGGCCCGGTGTGGTCAGGGCGATATCGGCCGCGGTGAGCGGGCCGGTGACGATGAGCGGCGTGGTATCGTTCAGCATGAAGGCGCCATCGGCGACGGTGAAGGCACCGAGTGTGGCGATGACGTTGGTGCCGGTGAGGCTGGCCGGCCCGGCGCTGCTGCCGGTGAGCAGGGCAGGGTCGATCGTGCCGGTTTCGGTGATGCCGCCGGTGCTGGCGAGCGAAACGGTGCCCGGCACGGCGATATCGCCGGGGATCGAAAGGCCGGCGCTGCCGAGGGTCGCGCTGGCGGCGCTGAGCGTGCCGGCGATGGTGAGGGGCGCGGTATCGAGCAGAATGATGTCGTTGCGGGCGGCGAAATCGCCGAGGACGACGAAGGTGTTGGTGCCGGTCAGCGCGACGCTGCCGCCGATTATCCCCTCGGATGTCAGGGTTTGAGCGGTGATCGCGCCGGTTTCCGTCACGCTGCCGGGGCTGCCGAGGGCGAGCGTGTTCTGAAGGGCGATGCTGCCCTGGATGGCGATAGCGGCGGCGGTGATGGTTGCGTTGGGGGCGGTGAACGGTCCCGCGAGGGTGAGGGGGGCGCCATCGTTGATGGTGGCGTCGCCGGTTGCGGTGAAGCTGGCGATGGTGCCGATCTGGTTGGCGCCGGTGAGTGCCAGAGTGCCGCCGGCGCGCCCGCGCAGGGTTGCGGTATCGATCGGGCCGGTCGCGGTGATGGCGCCGGCGCTCAGCAGGGCGAGCGTATCGGTGGTGATGGTGCCCGGCACGGTGAGGCCGGCGGCGGCGATCGTGGCATCGGGTGCGGTGAACGGGCCGGCGATGGTCAGCGGCGCGGTGTCATCGAGCGTGACGGTGTTGCCGGCGCTGAAGCTGCCGAGTGTGGCGATGGGGTTGGGCCAGGTGAGCGCGACGGGGCCACCGATGGTGCCGAGGCTCGCCAGGGTTGCCGCGTTGATGCTGCCGGGTTCGGTGATCGCGCCGGTATCGCCCAGCGCCAGAGTGCCGGCGGCAACCGGGCCGGCGATGGTGAGCGGGGTTGCGTCCTGCAGAAGCAGGGCGTTGGCGATGCTGAGGCCGTCGAGCGTGGCGATGGTGTTGGTGCCGGTGAGTTCCAGCGCGCCGGCGCTGCCAGTGAGGCTGCCGGTGGCCAGGCTGCCGGTTTCAGTGATGCTGCCCGGTGTGGTGAGCGTGGTATTGGCGGCGGCGACCGCGCCGGCGATGATCAGGTTGGTCTCATCCGCGAGGCTCAGCGTGCCGGCGGCGGCGAAATCGCCAAGCGTTGCGATGGTGTTCAGCCCGGCCAGGCGGGCTGCACCGCCGATCGTGCCGATGCTGGTCAATGTGCCCGTGGTGATGCCGCCGGTTGCGGTAATCGATGCGGCATCGCCGAGCGCGAGACCGGCGGGAGCGGTGAGCGAGCCTGCAATCAGCAGAGCGACCGTGTCGTTGAACGCCATGCTGCCGGTACCGGTGAACGGACCGAGGTTGGCGATGGTATTGGCGCCGGTGAGCGAGACCACCGGGCCGGCGCTGCCGGTCAGCGTGGCGGCGCTGATCGGGCCGGCGCCGGTGATGCTGCCGGTGCTGGCGAGCGAGAGCAGGCTGGTCTGGATACCGCCGTTGATGCCGATGCCAGGGGCGGTGATCGTCGCGTTCGGTGCGGTGAACATACCGTCAAGCGCGACCGCGATAGTGTTAACAAGAGTGGCATCGCCGGTTGCGATAATGCTGCCGAGTGTGGCGATGCTGTTGATGCCGGTCAGCGCGAGCGATCCGCTGATGTCGGCCGAGAGCGATCCGGCGGTGATGCTGCCCGGTTCGGTGAGCGCGCCGGTGTTGATCGTGGCGCTGGCTGCCGATAGCGGGCCGGCGATGCTGAGGGGGCCGTTATCATCGAGCGTGATAGCGGCGGCATCGGCGAAGCTGCCGAGTGTTGCGATGCTGTTGGTACCGGTAAGCGCGGCATTGCCGCCGATCGTGTTATAACTCGCGAGCGTCTTCGCCGTAATGCTACCCGTTTCGGTGATCGCTCCACTATCACCCAGGGCAAGCATGGTGGCGCTGACCGGACCGGCGATGGTGAGCGCGGTGGCGTCGTTGAACAGCGCATCGCCGGTGATCGCGAGCGCGCCGAGCGTGCCGATCTGGTTCGGACCGGTCAGGCTCAGGTCAGCGGCGGTGCCGGTCAGCGTCTGCGCGGTCAGCGTGCCGGAGCCGGCGATAGTATTGGTCGCGGTCAGGGCGAGCGACCCGGTGGTAATCGCGCCGGGAATCGCCAGATCGCCGGCGATCAGGGCGGCATTAGCGGCGCTGAGCGGGCCGGCGACCACCAGTGTGCCGCTGTCGGTCAGGTCGAAATTGCCGTTCGGATCGGTAAAGCCCCCGAGCGCGCCGATGCTGTTCGATGCCGTTAGCAGCACCGTGCCGTTGGCCGCCCCGATCAGCCGAGTGGCGCTGATCGGAGCCGTCTGGCTGATCGAGCCGGTGCTTTCGAGGTCGAGCGTATCGGCAGCCGCCAGCGATGCGTTCACCGCGATGCCGTTGCCGGGCAGCACGATGTCGGGGATCGTCAGGCTGAGCGCGGCGGCGCCATCGAGCGGCCCGGACAGGCTGTTGCCGATTTCGAGCACGGCGGCGCCAGGCGTGATGGCGGCGAGCAGGGATGCGCCGATATCGAGCGTACCGGCGCCGGTACCGCCGAGCGCGATCGGCGTGCCGGCGACCAGCGGCTCGAAGGTGATTGTGCCCTGCGGCACGCTGAACGCGCCGCCGCTGCCGAGCGCGATCTGGTTCGCCGCGACCGTGAGATCGGCGCCGGAGGCGACCGCGATGGTCCCGCCGATCGTGGGTGTTGCGCCATCGAGTAGCAGCAGGCTGCCACTGCCGGCGGTGAGGCCGGTGATCAGGCCGATCGCGTTGTTGGAATTGTCGAACACCGCACCCTGGCTGAAACTGCCGGCAAGCGTCGGCGCGATCACCACGCCGGTGCCGTTGAAGCCGGTGCCGCTCAGCGCGAGGGCGGTGGCGTCCAGCGTGCCGTCATTGACGATGCTGCCGCCAGCCAGAGTCATCGCCTGAGCCCGCAGATCGGTCATGTTGGTGATGGTGTTGCCGGCATCGATGGTGATGGTCGCGGCGAAGCTGGGCAGCGCGCCTTCGGTGAGGATTGTATCGGCCCCATAGGTCACGCCGGGCAGCAGCACGCGACCCAACACAATATCCTGCGCGCCCGATCCGGCCAGGGCGGTGGCGAAGCTCGGCGCGATCGCGAGGCCACCAGCGGTTGTGCCGCCGAAATCGAGCGGCGTGCCCGGGGTGAACGGCGCGAGGGCAATGGTGCCGCTGGGGGCGCTCAGCGTGGCATTGGCATCGGTGATCGTGCCGGCGACCAGATTGATCGCATGGCCGGTGCCGACCGTGAGCGATCCGGCGAGCGTCAACCCGTTGGCCTCGATCAGGTCGATGCCTGCGGCCCGCACCGGGCCGGTGAGGATCAGGGGCGTGGTGTCGTTCACCACCAGTGAATTGCCGACGGTGAAGGCGCCGATCATGCCGATTGTGTTATTGCCGCCGAGATCGACCGGGCCCGTGATGGGGGCATCGCCGCTGGTCAGCGCGCCGATATTCAGGACGCCGCTGCCCGATTCCGTGACGCCGCCGGTGCTGGTAAGCGTAAGCGCGCCGGTGGTCGCCGCGCTGCCGGTGATCGCGATTGCGCCGGCACCGATCGCGGCGGACGCGGCGCTGAACGGACCGGCGATGGTCAGCGGATTGCCGGCGTTGTCGAGCTGGAACTGGCCGGTTGCGGCAAAACTGCCGATCGTGCCGATATCGTTACCCGGACCGGACAGCACGACATCGCCGCCGGTGATCGTGCCGCCATCGGAGGTCAGCGTACCGGCGATGATGCTGCCGCCGGTGGCGGTAATGCCGGCATCGCTGCCGAGCGCGAGCACGCCGGACACCGATATAGGTGCCGCGAGATCCAGCCCATGGCCAGTGAGTGTGGCGGATGTGGCATCCAGCGCTCCGGTGACGCTGAGCGGCGTCCCGGCGTCGTTCAGCGCGAAAGTGCCGCCGGTCGTGAAGCCGGCCAGGGCACTGATGGCGTTGGCTGTACCATCGAGCAGCACATTATCGGCCGCGAGTGAACCGCCGCTGCCGGACAGGCTGCCGGCGACGATGCTGCCGCCGCTGATCTCATCGATGCCAGCAGTACTGGTCAGGGTGAGCGGGCCGGCACCGGTCAGAAGGCCCGAACTCATCGACACCGGTGCGCCGATCGTCAGCCCGCCCGAGGCAATCGAGGCGCCGGGTGCGCTGAGCGCTCCGGTAATCGCGAGCGGCGAACCCAGATCGCTCAAGGCGAACGAGCCGCCGCTGGTAACCGGCCCGAGGCTGGCGATGCTGTTGGCAGCACCCTCGAGCAGGGCGCTGCTCGAGGCACTCAGCGCGAGCGTGGCGGCGGTGATCGATCCGGTGACGGGCTCGCTGATGGTGCCGGCATCCACGGTCACGGCACCGACCGAAATCGGACCGTCCAGGACCAGCGAGGCGCCGCCATCGTTGAGCGCGAGCCTCCCCGCGGCGACAAACGCACCGATCGTGCCGATGCTGTTCTGGTTACCGAACGAAACAATCGCCAAAGGCGCGTTGGTCAGCAGCACATCGCCGCCGATCGTGCCGCCGTCCGAGGTCAGCGTCCCGGCACTGACATAAGCCCCAGGCGCTTCGGTGATCGTGCCGCCGGCGAGCAGGGCGAGCGTGCCGCTCGCGCTGACATTTCCCGCGATCGCGATGCTGCCGGCACCGCTGTCCAGGAGCGTGATGCCCGGCGCGATAATTGGCGCGCCGATGTTCATCACCCCGTTGGCGTCGATCTCCAGCGAACCGCTGACCTGCACTGCGGCACTGATCGAGACGGCGCCGCCCGAAGCCAAAGTGAGCACCGTGCCCGTGCTGGTCAGGCTGATCGCCGAAGCGACCGATAGCAGCGACGAGGCCGTGAGAATGATGGTGCCGGACAGGGTATCGAGCGTGGCGGGATCGACATAGGAAATCGTGTTGCTGTCGGTGCCGATCGTCGTGACGCCACCGACGACCGTGGTACCCGCAGCGGTCGACCCGGCGCCGACCACCAGCGTCGCGGGATCGAGCAGGATAGTGCCGTCATGCCCACGGGTGGCAAACACCGTCTCAGTACCCGATAGCGAAATCACGCCATCGCTCGAGGTCTCGATCACGCCGCCACGACCGACACCCTGCGCCGAGATCGCGCCGTTCTGGGTGGTGCGCTGGGCGGACAGCAGGGTGACGCTGCCGCCAGTGCCGGTCTGCGTGGCATCGGCCGCGATCGTCGCACCGGCCGCGATGCTGACGCTGGTGGCTTTGGGTGCGGTCTTGTCGCCCGGCCCGTTCGCCGCCCGCACCGCATCGGTTCCCAGTGCAACGACACCGCCGCCGGCATCGCCCGAGGTATCAATCCGCGCCGTAGGAGCAACCCGCACCGCACCGGTGGCATCGACCGCGATAGTACCCCCGCCGCTGCCAGGCTGGGCGCCGCGCGCGAGCAGGCTGCCGGCGACCTGCAGATCACCGCCGATGCCGGCGATGGTGATGGCACCCTTGCTCTGGCCCACGCTGTCGGCCTGCACCACGCCGCGCACATCGAGCAATTGCTGGATCACGCCCTCGACCGCCTGCGCCGTCAGCGTGACCGTGCCGCCGTTTGCGACGATCAGCCCCTGGTTGGTCACCAGCGCATCAACCACGCGGCCGCCCAGATCGACCTTGCGCACCGCCTGCGTCACATCGATCGAGACCAGCCCATCGCCGGAAATATCGAGCGTGAAGGTCGAGGCACCGGCCAGAATAACATGGCCAAGCGTCGCGGTGATGGTGCCGCGGTTGATAACCTGCGGGGCGACGAAGGCGGCGAGGCCGGCCTGTTTCATCGTGATGGTGCCGTCGTTCACGATGCGCGCGCCCGGCTTCGGCGGTGCATCGAACACCATGTGCCCGGCCATGAAATTCTTGGCGGAGATGCCGGCGGTGCTGACCACCAGGCTCTCCGCGTTCACCTGCGAACCGGGCGTGAACAGCACGCCGGACTGGTTCATCAGCACGATCTGGCCGTTCGCGTCGATCCGCCCCGCGATGATCGAGGGGTTGTTCGAAATCACCCGGTTCAGCG
>DAICZL010000717.1 GCA_027311165.1 bacterium | reverse complement strand
GCCTTGGCAGCCCATCCCTTTTCCTCGAGGGTACCGGCCAGCGGAAACCGGGCCGATCCGCCCCTGGCGAACCCCCGCGGGGCCATGCGGCAGAGCCCGTTTCGCGGCGTCTCGTCACGGGCGGAGCGGGAGGACAGGATGGCTGAGTATCAGGTGCTGGCGCTGCACTATGCGAGCTACGAGGACCGGCTGGCCGGGCAGAATTTCATATTCGCCGACGCGCATGATGCGCCCATGCCGATGGACTATTATCTGTGGGTGATCCGCAACGACGCGCGGACCATCGTCGTGGATACCGGCTTCGGCCCTGCCGTCGCCGCCCGCCGCGGCCGGGTGCTGCGGGCCGCGCCGGAGGCGATGCTGCGCCAGGCCGGCATCGCGCCCGAAACCGTGGCGGACGTGGTGATCACCCATATGCATTACGACCATGCCGGCAATCTCGATCTGTTTCCCCGCGCCCGCTTCCACATCCAGGACGCCGAGATGGCCTATTGCACCGGCCGCTGCATGTGCCATCGGATCCTGCGCATGCCGGTCGAACTCGACGACGTGATCGGCGCGGTGCGCCGCGTGCACGAGGGCAAGATGCGGTTCCACGACGGCGAGGCCAGCATCGCCCCGGGGATCAGCCTGCATCTGATCGGCGGACATTCGGGCGGGTTGCAGGCGGTGCGGGTGGACACCGCGCGCGGTGCGGTGGTGCTGGCCGGGGATGCCACGCATTTCTGGGCCAATATCCGCGGGCGCAACCCGTTCCCCATCGTCGTGAACGTCGCGCAGATGCTGGAGGGCTATGACCGGATCGAGGCGCTGGCCGATGGGGAGGACCACATCATCCCCGGTCATGATCCGCTGGTGCGGGCACGGTTTCCCGACCGCGACGGGGCGATCAGGCTCGATCTGCCGCCCGAGCGCTAGTGTCCTTCCCTCGACGTTCGCGGTTCCTCACCGCGACCTTCGGGGATCAGCAGGCCACTGAAAACAAAGAGCTGGTGTCCCGGTTCCGACCACATTTCACTGCTGCGAATTTCGGAATCGGGACACTCAGAGCCACATCCGATCAGATGGAACCATCTGATCGGATAGGGTTGCTCGGAAAAACGGAGAGCAAGAGCGGTGCCGGATCGTCTCTCAGATCGGGCACCGCCCTAGATCCGCCCCAGCACACCGCGCCGCGGCCCGATCACATAGATCGCCTGGACCAGCAGGATGAACCCCAGGCTCCAATAGGTATTGACCAGGCAGAGCAGCGCACCGAACGCATACAGGGTCTGGGCGATCAGGATCCGCCGCTCGATCCACAGGCCGATCTGCGCCGGCGCGTCGCCCGCCAGCAGGCCGGCCCGCAGCATGTGGCGTCCGGTTGCAAACAGCATCGCCCCCAGCAGCAGAATGTTCGCCCAGTACAACAGCAAGGCGGTACGCTCGGCGATGAACTCGGCCATCAGCGAGGTGGAGAACGGCATCAGCGAGACCGCGAACAGGAAGCCGAGATGCAGCCAGGTGAGATCGCGGTCGCTGCGCGCCAGATGATTGAGCTGCGTCTGCTGCCCGACCCAGAAGATCCCCAGGGTGGTGAAGCTCATCAGATACACGAGGAGCCGGGGCGACAGCGCCAGCAATGCCCGCCCGAGCTCGGCTTCGGAGTGGATCGTCTCCACCGCCGGCGCGCGCAGATCGAGGACGAGCAATGTCATCGCCACGGCAAACACGCCATCGCTGAGGGCTGCGAGACGCTCGACGCTCTGACCGGCGATCAGATTATAGCGTGTGCCCATCGCTCGAGAGGTTCCAGCCAGGCTGCATCCGCGGCGCTGCCGCTCGCAGGCTCAGCCCTGGCGGGCCTTCATCCGGGGGTTCTTCTTGTTGATGATGTAGACGCGGCCATGCCGGCGTACCACGCGACAATTCTTGTCGCGAGTCTTGGCCGAGCGCAGGCTGTTGCGGACCTTCATGACACGGAACCCTGGATGCGCGAGAGGGGCGTCACTAGGGCCCCGATCGCAGCGTGTCAAGCCAGGCGGATCGCGTGCCAGCGTATCAGGCGCAGCCGGCCGGCGCGCATCAGCCGCTCGCGCAGCAGCCAGCGCTCGGCTTCGGCCACCAGCGCCTTGATCCGTGCCGGTTCGCGCTTGCCTTCCGCCAGCGCCTGCACGACCCGCTGCCAGCCATCGATGGCCATGCGCTCCTGCCGCGCGGAGATGTCCTCGGAGATGCGGACATCGAATTGCAGCCGCCGCAGCATGTCGGAGAGGGTGGCCTCGCTGGGCGGGGGAGCCTGCCGCCCTTCCAGCGCGAGCCACTGGGTCCATTGGGACTCGAGTTCGCCAGCCCCGTTCCGTCCGGACTGGCCCGGCCTGATATCGGCCACCAGCTCGGTCAGCGCGAACTGCCCCTGCGGCTTGAGCGAGTCGGCCAGCGCGGCCAGCACCGGTTCGGGCGCGGCTCCGCAGAGCGGCTCGATCGCCAGGGCGTGCTGGAAGAAGCTGTGGCGGAATTCCGGCGCCGCCGGGTTCCAGGGCTGGATCGCGCCCCGCTTGGCCAGGCCGGCGAGCTGGCTGCGCGTGGCAGCCAGGGCGGCGAGCGCCGGATCGGCCTCGAATCCACTGACCCAGACGCCGAGGGTGCTGGCCAGGGTTCGGACCGGCCCGCCGCCCCCCGCCCCCAGCATCAGCACTGTCGCCGAGGAATTCAGCCCGAGCGGCTTGGCCAGGCGCAGCGTCTCGTCCGCGCCCCCCGGCAGGGTGAAGCCCTCGCCCCAGAGTTGATCGACCACCGCGATCCGCGCCGGCGGCCAGGCACCGGCAACCTCCACCGGTTCGGGAACCGTGGGGCCGGCCTTGCCAGCGCCGCGCGGTTCCGCCTCCTTGCCAGCTTCGCGCGGTTCCACCGCCTTGCCAGCTTCGCGCGGTTCCGCCGCCTTGCCAGCGTCGCGCGGTTCCACCGCGGGCGCGCCCGCGGCGGGCGCCGCCGGATCAAAACCACCGCCAAGCCAGCTCCGAACCGCCTCGATCATCATGCAACCGCTACTCCGAAGCTGTGGCAGAATGATCCCTCGGGCTTGACCAAAGGTAACCGCCGCGCGAGGCCAGGAAGAATGAGGGTTCCCCGAGCCGGCAGGCTGTGTGACCCGGGCTTGCCCCGACGGCTGCAGGCCAGGGGGTGCCCGGCGATGGGCGCCCGCGCCGGCCCCATCCTCGTGCGCCCCATCCTCGTGCGCCCCCCGTCCGGGGCCGGACCATCCCTTCGCCATCGCCGGGCCCAATCCGGCGCCCCCCCACGCTGAGCGAGGCACCCATGCCCGGCCTGTTTCTGGAACAGTTCCACGAAGGCCAGACCTTCGAACACCCGGTCCGCCGCACCGTGACGGAAACCGACAACGTGCTGTTCAGCACGCTCACCATGAACCCGCAGCCGCTGCATCTGGACGCCGAATTCGCCGCCACGACGGAGTTCGGCCGCCCCCTGGTCAACAGCCTGTTCACCCTCGGCCTGCTGATCGGGCTGAGCGTGGCCGATACCACTCTGGGTACCACCATCGCCAATCTGGGCATGAAGACCGTGGAATTTCCCAAGCCGGTGTTCCAGGGCGACACGATCCGCGCCCGCAGCATCGTCCGCTCGGTGCGGCGTAGCCGCTCCCGCCCCGATGCCGGGGTGGTGGAATTCGAGCACCAGGCGATCAACCAGCGCGGCGAGACGGTCGCCCTGTGCCTGCGCGCGGCGCTGATGCGCGCCACCCCCGCACCATCGCCGGCCGGCAGTTCTGCCGCCGGCGGCAAGGACTGAGGCGATGCGCTCGTTGCTGTTCGTGACGGCCGACAGCGAACGCAAGCTCGCCAGCGGCCGGCGCAGCGGGGCGGACGCGCTGATCCTCGATCTCGAAGACAGCCTCGCCCCTTCCGCCCGGCCCCACGGCCGCAGCCTGGCCCGCGCCGCCCTGGCGGGGGAACGCGGGGCGCAGGCCTGGTTCGTGCGCATCAACCCGCTGGACGGAGCCGACGCCCTGGCCGACCTGGTCGCGGTGCTGCCCGCCCGGCCCGACGGCATCATGCTGCCCAAGGCGACGCCGGACCGGCTGCGCCGGCTCGACCATTATCTGACCGCGCTGGAGGCAGCCCATGGGATCCCCCAAGGCGCCACAAGGG
>DAICZL010000710.1 GCA_027311165.1 bacterium | reverse complement strand
CTCCCACGCCTGCCGCCTCCGCCCGCCCGGGCGCCTATCTCCTGCAGGTCGGCGCATTCCAGGAAGCCGCCAATGCCACGCAGCTGCAGGCGCAACTGCTGAAACACGGCTTCACCTCTGCCGTCATTCCTATCGCCTGGGGCGAGAAGACCCTGCGGCTGCTGCAGATCGGCGGCTTCGCCGATCGCAGCGCCGCAGCCGAAGCCGCGGCCGCGCTGCAAAAGGATACCGGCATCGCGGCGCTGGTGCAGAAGCCGGCCGCACCGTGATCCCGACCGATCGGCCCCACGGTCCGACAGCGATCCGCCCGATGCTGGCCGCGCTGCTGCTGGCCGGCTGCGCCACGCCGTCCTGGCTGTGCCTCGCCCCGCCCGGCCCCCGCAAAGTCACGCTGATCGCGACGCCCGATGCGAACGCCAACGCCGCCATCGCCGTCGATCTGGTGCTGATCTCCGACAAGCTCGCGGCCCAGCAGATCACCCCGCTTGCGGCCGAGGAGTATTTCGTCCGCCGCGCCCAGCTGGAACGCGATTTCCCGACCGGCATGCTGATCCGCTCCTGGGAGCTGGCGCCCGGACAGATCGAACGCGATTCCCCGGTCTCGCCAGGCTGCAACCGGGTCAGCACCCTGCTGTTCGCACGCTATGCGAGCCCGGGCGCACACCGGCAGGTGCTGCAGCCGGCCAGCGCGATCGTGGTCACGCTCGATGCCGCGAATTTCACCGTCTCGCCATGACCCGTCCCCGCCCTCGCCCCCCGCAGAAAGCGCTGGCATGACCGATGCCCGATCGATCCCGGACGCGGTGCAATGGCACGAAGGCATGCTGCTCTCGCCACAGCATTTCCAGCAGGCGGAACGGCGCAGCCAGGCGCTGCAAGGCTACATGACCGCGGTCGCTTCCCCCTATGGCTGGGGCGTGCGCCGGTTGCGGCTGAACGCGGCGGCGCTGATGGCGGGGCGGCTTGCGGTCACGGAGCTGGAGGCGGTGATGCCGGACGGGCTGCTCGTCCGGCACACGCAGGACAGCCTGGCCGATGGCGGCGAACTCGCGCTCGATCTGCGGCCGCTACTGGCCGATCCGTCCGCGCCGCGGGTGATCGCGGTGCACGCGACCGTCGCCGAACCGAGCCCGGCGGCCCTGCGCACCGGGGAACAGCAGCGCTTCCGCCAGATCGAGGGCAGCGAAGTCGCGGACGAGAACACCGGCGACAACCCGATCCGGATCCCCCGGCTGGTGCCCCGGGTGTCGCTCGCCTGGACCTCGGGGCCGCTCGATCCGCCGCCGGCGCGCTTCATCAGCCTGCCGCTCGTGGTTCTGGAAAACGACGGCGCACGCTTCAGCCTCGCCGACTACGAACCGCCCCGCTTCCGGCTGGAGCGCGACAACCTGCCCCATCAGCGCGCCGTCGCGCTCGCCGCCGCCCTGCGCGCCAAGGCGATCGACTGGGACCTGCGGCTGAACAACGCCTGGGCCGACGGACAATCGAGCACGGTCGCCGACAGCATCGCCACCTTGCGCACCATCGTCCGCGGTCTGCCGCGGCTGGAAGCGCTGCTCGACAGCGAGGCCGCTCCTCCGTTCGAGGTCTATCTCGCCCTGTGCGACATCGTCGGCCATCTGGCGGTGGCAAGCGGGCGGCTGACCCTGCCCGCGCTCCCGCCCTATGCCCACGCCGATCCGCTCGCCGCGTTCCGGATGGTGACGAAACTGGCCCATGACGCGCTCGAGACCCTGCGCACGCCCTATACCTCGGTGGCCTTCGCCCATCCCGCCCCCGGGCGCTTCGAGCTGATGATCGAGCCCGGCTACACCCAGCCGCGGCGCAACGAACGGGACCCCTTTCCGGCGCTGGTGCTGGGCGCACGCATCAGTCCCGCCCAGGATGGCGGGCTGGTGCGGGCCTGGCTCAACAGCGCGGTGATCGGCACCGCATCGCGCGCCGAGACGATGCGCCGCAACGCGGTGATCGGCGCGCGGCGTGAAGCGGTGAGCGGCGAGCCGCGGCTCGATCTGGTCGCGCCGCCCAACATGGTGCTGTTCCGGATCGCCGTCGATCCGGCCTTCATCGATGAGGGAGACCTGTTGCAGATCAGTCTGTTCCCCTCGGAGGACCAGGCCGAACCTGCCGAGCTCAGGCTGTTCTTCGCCGCCGGCGCCGGGGACGGGGAACGCTGATGGCGCGCCCTGTCCTCCTGGCCGATGCCGCTACCGCGCTGCGCCAGTTCCGTGCCTTCTACGACGAGCTGTTCACCATCAAGCGTCTGCTCGCCGAGGACGATCTGGAAACGCTGCAGAACCATCGCGCCGGCGCGGGAACCCGTGCCGAGCAGATGGTGTCCGCGGTGCGGATGCGGCTGCGTGGCGCCATCGCGGCGCAGGGATGGGGCGGGCCGATCGCCCAGGCTGCGCCGGGCGGAGTTGATCCCGGCTATGTCATGGCCGCAATCGCCGACGCCGCCCTGCTGCACGACGTAACCTGGGCCGGCCGCGACCTCTGGGCCGAAACGCCGCTCGAGGTGGTGCTCTATCGCAGCCGCATCGCCGGGGACCGCATCTTCGAGGCGATCGAGGACATCTGCCGCCGGCGCCCGGGCGAACAGGATGCCCTCGCCATGACCATTCTGCTGGCGTTCGGACTGGGCTTTCGCGGCCGCTACCACGACAGCGCCGATCATGGCGAGATCGAACGGCTGAAGGCGGCGCTGTTCGAACGCGTGTTCCAGCAGCGGTTGACTGCGCTCGATGAACCGAATGCCGAGCCGGGCGAAGCTCTCGCCAGCCTGATCGCCGGCGCCTCCGAGCCGCTGATCTCCGCCAAGCCGGCGCATCTGCCGCAGCTGCGACCCTGGATCCGGGCGATCGGCGCCGTGATGTTCTGCTACCTGCTCACCAGCTGGCTGATCTGGCGCATCTCGGTCGGCGATATCCTGACCGACGCTGCCCAGGCCGTCCGGCTGACGCTGTAGGGAGCTCGGGTCCGCATGCTCCGACCGCCGGGCTGGTTCGTCGATCTCTTGCCGGTCGTCGTGCTGCTCGCCGCGGTGGTGATGGTGATCTCCACCCTGGCGGCCTGGCGCCTGCTGCGCGCCGCCG
>DAICZL010000709.1 GCA_027311165.1 bacterium | reverse complement strand
ATCGGACAGAGGTGCCCGGTGGAACAGAGAGCAGGAGCGGTGGCGGATCGGCCAGCGCCCAGGAGCAACATCCGATCGGATGGACTCATCTGATCGGACAGAGGTGCCCGGTGGAACAGAGAGCAGGAGCGCTGGCGGATCGGCCAGCGCTCTTGCCGGCCGGGGACCCCTCAGCCCTGGTCTTCCTGCCGCATGCCGGTCGGGGGAGAGTTCACCCCTCCCCCACCATCGCCAGCAGATCCAGTTCCAGTTCCGGCACGATATGTCCGGTCAGCGCCAGTTCCAGATTCTGTTCCGCGCCCGAGACATGTCGCGCCGCCTGCTCGATCGCGATCACCGCCCAGCGCAATGTCGCCGCGGCTTCCCAGTACGGCACTGCCGCCCGGTCGATGGTCCATCCCGACGCCGCTTCGTATCCGGCATAGAAGGCGGCCCGCGATCCCACCCCGCCCGCCTCCTGCGCGGTGTTGCCGAACCGCCAGCATCTGGCGCACAGCCAGCCGATGTCTTCCAGCCGATCGCCCCAGCTTGCGAACTCCCAGTCCAGTACGGCGGTGATCCTCGCTTCGGTCACCAGATAATTGCCGGTGCGAAAATCGTTGTGGCACAGCACGATCTCGCCCGGCGCGGGGCGCCTGCGCTCCAGATGGCGCAGCGCCCATTCCAGCACCGGCCGCGGCCGCTCCGCCCGGTCCAGCGCGGCCCGGAAGATCCCGATCAGCCGTCCCGCCGGGTCTGTCACAGGGGGCAGGAAGGCCAGATCGGCGCGCGGCGGGCGGATCGTATGGATGCGCGCGAGTTCCCGTCCCAGTGCCGTGGCCAGCGCTTCACGCCCGCCGCCCAGCGTCTCGCTCTTGACCACGCGATGGCCGGCAGCGATGCCCTCGGCACGGCGCATCACGAAGAACGGCCGTCCGGTGACGGTGGGATCGGAACACAGGAACAGCGGCTCGGGCACGCTCACGCCGGCGGCAAAGGCGGCGCGCAGCAGCGCGAACTCCTCCGCGCGGGTGCGGCTGACCGACACCGAGGATGGCGCATCGGTGCGCAGCACCAGGCTCTGCGCACCGGGAATGGTACCGCCCTCGAACTGCAGATCGAGCCGCCAGTTCTGCTGGATCGCCCCGCCCGAGAGACGTTCCCAACGCAGCACGGCCGCATCGGTCGCGCCGGACGCCGCGCACAGCCAGGCGATCGCGCCAGCAGGTCCGGCCTCGGTCAATGTCCATCGCCCCAGGACCAGAAATCGAGGCCCTGGCGGCGCATGGCACCCGCCAGCACCATGCGGTGTACCTCGCTCGCCCCGTCCACCAGCCGGGCCTGGCGGGCGTAGCGGTAGATCCACTCCACCGGCGTGTCCTTGGCATAGCCACGCGCGCCGAGCAGCTGCAGCGCGGTGTCGGCGGCACGGTGCAGGGCATCGGCCACCACCACCTTGGCCATCGACACCTCGTTGCGGGCGAAATCGCCCTGGTCGAGCTTCCAGGCCGCGTTCATGGTCAGCAGCCGGCCGATCTGGATGTCCATCCCCGCCTGGCCGATCAGGGTCTGCACGCTCTCGTGCTCGATCAGCGTGGCCCCGAAGGCCTGGCGCCGCCCGGCGTGATCGAGGGCGATCTCCATGCAGCGCTTGGCGAGGCCCAGCCAGCGCATGCAATGTGTCAGCCGCGCGGGACCCAGCCGGATCTGGGTCAGTTTCAGCCCGTCACCCACCTCCATCAGCCGGTTCTCGTCAGGGATCTCGAGCCCCTCGAAGGCGAGCTCGCAATGCCCGCCATGCTCTTCCGGGCCCATGATCGGGATGCGGCGGACGATCCGCCAGCCCGGCTGGTCGGCATGGAACAGGAACGCCGTCAGGCCGCGCCGCGCATCCTCGGAGGTGCGGGCGATGAGGATGAAGTGCTTCGCCGTCTCCGCCCCGGTGATGAACCATTTTCTGCCCTGGATCACCCAGCCGGCATTGGTGCGCCTTGCCGTGGTGTAGGTCAGCGCGGGATCGGATCCGCAGCCATCCGGCTCGGTCATCGCGAAGGCGCTCTGCACCGCGCCATCGATGATGGGCTGCAGCCATTGCGCCTTCTGCGCCTCGGTGCCGATCTTCTCCAGCACCATCATGTTGCCGTCATCGGGGGCGGCACTGTTGAACACGACGGGGCCGAAGATCGAGCGGTTCATCTCCTCGTAGCACGCCGCCATGCCGGCCATGGAAAGTCCGCCGCCGCCGCGATGGCGCTTCATCTGCAACGCCCACAGACCCTCTTGGCGTGCCTGTTCCCGCAACCGGGCGAGCAGGGCGGGGGCGATGTTCTCATGCGCATCGTAGGAGGCCGGGTCGGCCTCGCAGGGAATGATCCGCTCATCGACGAAGCGGCGCAGGCGCAGCCTGATCGCCTCGACGTCCGCCGGCAGGGTGAAATCCATCTGTGCCCCTTTCAGAGACTGCTGACCGAATGGCCGCCATCGACGGTGAGGACCGAGCCGGTCATGTGCGCCCCTGCCTCCGAGGCCAGCAGCAGCAATGGCCCGGTCAGATCCTCCGGCCGGCCCAGCCGGCGCTGCGGGATGCGCGCAACCACCGCGCGGCCGGCATCGGTCGCGAAGAAGCCGGCATTGATCTCGGTCGCGATATAGCCCGGTGCCAGGGCATTCACCCGGATCCGGTGGCGGGCGAGTTCCAGCGCCATCGCCCGGGTCAGATGGATCAGCCCGGCCTTGGCGGCGGCGTAGGGCGCGACCCCCGGCATGACCCGCGCGCCCAGGATCGAGGCGATGTTGATGATGCTGCCGCCGCGATCCGCCGCGACCAGCCGGCGCGCCGCCTCCCGCGCCACCACGAAGGCACCGCGCAGGTTCACGCCGATCACCGCGTCCCAGTCGGCGTCGGTCTGCTCGAGCACCCGCCGCGTCACGGCGATGCCGGCATTGTTGACGATCAGATCGCACGGACCGAACCGTTCCTGGGCGGCATCGAGCGCCGTGCCCGGCGATGATGGGTCGGTGACATCGAGCGTCACGGCCAGCGCGCGCGGGCCGAGCGCCTCGGCCGCTGCGGTGATCTGCGCGGTGCGCCTTGCGGCCAGTACCACCTTCGCCCCGGCCGCATGCAGCACGCGGGCGAAGTGCAGGCCGAGCACGCCGCTGGCGCCGGTGATCAGTGCGACGCGGCCGTCGAGCTTGAACGGATCCATGATTTCCCTCCCCGGGCGAAGGCCAGGGCGTCCGCCTGGACCCGCATCAGATGGGGGGAGCCCCCCCGTGAACGGGTTTTAGGGGCTGGCCCTCAGTGGGGTCCAGAGGCGATGCCCTTGGCCTTGCCGGACCTTGGCCGCTTGGCCCATTCCCGCAGCCCCTGGAAGGTGACGTAGAGCATCGGGATCATGAAGATGCCGATGGAACTCGCCCCGATCATGCCGCCGAACACGGCGGTGCCCACGGCGCGGCGGCTGATCTCGGCGGCGCCGTTGGCGGTGACCAGCGGCACCAGCCCCAGGATGAACGCGATCGAGGTCATCATCACCGCGCGGAAGCGGGTGCGCGCGCCCAGCACCGCGGCCTCGCGGATCGGCAGGCCGCGGTCGCGCTGGTCCTTGGCGCACTCCACGATCAGGATGCCGTTCTTGGCGGCCAGCGCGATCAGCACCACCAGCCCGATCTGGGCGTACAGGTCGAGCGAGAGGCCCGAGACCAGGATCGCGACGAAGGCGGTCATCACGCCGATCGTCACCGCCAGCAGCACCGGGATCGGGATCATCCAGCTTTCGTACAGCGCGACAAGGAACAGATAGGCGAACAGCACGGCCAGGCCCAGAATGTAGCTGGTCTTGCCCTGCGCCTCCTTCTCCTGATAGGCGGTCGTGGTCCATTCGTAGTCGTAACCGGGCGGCAGGGTCTGCCGCGCGGTCTGCTGCATGGCGTTGAGCGCATCCCCCGAGGACACGCCGGGCGCCGGCCCGCCATTGATGGTGACCGAGCGGTAGTTGTTGTAGCGGCTGATCGTCTGCGGCCCGAGGATGATGCGGATATCGGCGATCGCGCGCAGCGGCACCATCGCGCCGTTCTTGTTGCGCACATAGATTTTCCAGATCGCCGAGACATCGCTGCGATCGGCGGCCTCGCCCTGGATGTTCACCTGCCAGGTCCGGCCGTACAGGTTGAAGTCGTTGACGTAGAAGCCGCCCAGCGTGGCCTGCAATGCGGTGAACACGTCGCTGATGCCCAGTCCGAGAGTCTGGGCTTTCTGCCGGTCGATATCGAGATAGATCATCGGCGTGGTCGGGCTGAAGGTGGAGAACACACGGGTGAGCAGCGGGTTGCGGTTGGCCGCCGCCACCATGCCCTGCACCACCGGGCCCATCGCCACCGGGTCCTGGCCCTCCAGGGTCTGCAGCTGGAACTCCAACCCGCCGCCGGTGGACAGGCCGATGATCGGAGGCAGATTGACCGGAAAGACGATCGCCGAGCGGACCTGCTGGGTCGCGCCGAACACGTGGCGCAGCACGGCGTGCACCTTGTCGGACGCCGCCTGCCGGTCGGCGAAGGGCCGCAGCCGGCCGACCATGAACGCGGCGTTGGACTGGGCCACGCCGTCCAGCAGCGAGTAGCCCACGATCGACAGCGTGTGCTCGATCTGCGGGATGCCCTTCATCATCTGCTCGACCTGCGCCACCACCGCCTGGGTGCGGGCGACCGAGGCATCGTCGGGCAGCTGCACGAAGGTGAAGAA
>DAICZL010000708.1 GCA_027311165.1 bacterium | reverse complement strand
CCCTGAGGAGGCGCGGGACGGGTCCCCTGCGGGGGCCAAGCCCCCGACTGCCAAAGCCCCCACGGGCGTGACCCCCGCCGCCAGGCTGGCCGCGTCGACCGAGCTGCTGGCCGAGATCGAAGCGGCGAGCCGGCGTCCCGCCGATGCCGTCGCCAATGATTTCTTCCGTGCCCGCCGCTTCATCGGCTCGGGTGATCGGCGTGCCGTGTCCGACCGGGTCTGGAGGGTGCTGCGCTCTCGCCGGCGCCTGTCCTGGTGGCTGGCGCGCGGTGGTGCCGCAGCCCCGGCCAGGCTGCTGGTGGCGGCGTCCCTGCTGCTCGAGGGCTGGTCGCTGGACGGGCTCGCCCAGTCCTTTTCCGGCGGCCGCTTCGGCCCGGCGCCGCTGATCGCCGAGGAGCGGGCGGTGCTGCGCGGGATCGAGGGCCACACGCTCGATCATCCCGAAATGACGGACGCGGTGCGGCTGGAGCTGCCCGACTGGCTGCTCGGGCCCCTGCAGGCCCGCTTCCATGAGGCCCTGCTGCCCGAAATGGCGGCGATGCTGGAGGAGGCGCCGCTCGATCTGCGGGTCAATCTGCTGAAGACCACGCCGGCGGCGGCGGCCGCGGCGCTGCTGGCGGAGGGGCTGGAGACGACGCCGACGCCACTCTCGCCCTGGGGGCTGCGGGTGCCGGGGCGGCGGCATATCACCGCCGGAGCGGCGTTCCAGTACGGTCTGGTGGAGATCCAGGACGAGGGCAGCCAGCTGGTGGCGGCGCTGGTGGGCGCGGCGCCGGGGATGCGGGTGCTGGACTGGTGCGCCGGGGCCGGGGGCAAGACGCTGGCGATGGCGATGACCATGGAGAATCGCGGCCAGGTGGTGGCCGCCGATGTCTCCGCGTCGCGGCTGGAAGGCGCGGTCCGCCGGCTGCGCCGCGCCGGGGTGCATAATGTCGAGCGCCACCTGATCGTGCCCGGCGACAAATGGGCCAAGCGCCGCGCCGGCGGGTTCGACCGGGTGCTGGTCGACGCGCCCTGCACCGGCATCGGCACCTGGCGACGCAACCCGGACGCCAGATCCCGGCTGACCCCCACCGATCTGGCGGAACTGCAACTGCGCCAGGCGGCCATCCTGGACGCCGCCGCGTCCCTGGTGCGCAAGGGCGGGCGTTTGGTCTACGCTACCTGCTCGGTGCTTCCCGAGGAGAACGAGGCGCAGGTGCGTGGTTTTCTTTCGCGTCATGCCGGGTTCGCGGTGCTGCCACTGGCGCGCGCCTGGGCGCTGCCCACCCCCTCCGGCTGCGGCGAGTTCCTGTCGCTGACGCCGCTGCGGCATGGCACGGACGGATTCTTCGGCGCAGTGCTGGAGCGTGTGGCGTGATTGCGATCCGCCGCGCCCGACCCTCGGACGCGGTGGCAATCGCGGCGGTGCATGTCGCAGCCTGGCGTAACGCCTATCCGGGGATCCTGCCGGAGGCGTTCCTGTCCAGGATGTCGGTGCCGCGACAGGCGGCCTATTACGACGGGATCATCCGCGCCGGCGCCACGGTGCATGTCGCGACCGCATCGGGGCTCGACGTGCCGGACGGGTCTGGGCCGCGGGTCGTGGGGTTCGTGACCGGCGGGCGGGTGCGGCCGGGGGCGAGCGATATCCCGGCGGAAGGCGAGATCGAGACGCTGTATGTGCTGGACGATTGGCGCGAGCGCGGGCTCGGGCGGCGGCTGATGCGCGCGAGCGCGACCCAACTCGCCTCCGCCGGCTGCCGGTCGGCATTCGTCTGGGTGCTGCGCGACAATCCCAGCCGCTGGTTCTACGCCCGGCTCGGAGGCCGGCCGGTGGCCGAGCAGACCATCCATGTAGGGGGCGCCCCGGTGGTGCAGACCGCGTTCCTGTGGGATCCGATCGAGCGGCTGCTGCAGGCTTCGCCGCAGGCCTCCTGAGGCAGAGCCGTCCTGCCGTGATCGCCGGAGGGCGGTGAGGATCTGTCCGGCACGCAAGGCCGGGGCGCCGCTCCCCCTTGGCACCAGTCTTGGCTCAGCGCTGTCCGGAGCCGCCTTGGGTCAAGCCCCTGGCGCTCATGGGATCGGTCTGCCTGCGCCTGGCGGTCCGCGGTCTCGTGCCGCGGGCGATCCCGATGGGCCGGGCCAGTGCGCCAGCCGATCCGACAGACGATCGGCCACCGCTCCTGCTCTTCGTTTCACCGAGCAACTTTATCCGACCAGATGATTTCATCCGATCGGATGTTACACTAGAGCATGGCCGGATCATGTCGGGTCATATCCGGCGTGCCTGATGTAGTTGGCGCATTCGTCGGGGCCGAACTCCTGCAGCAATGATCCGATGCGGTGCCAGACGGCGGCGACGGATCGCTCGTCGGCTTTTCGC
>DAICZL010000705.1 GCA_027311165.1 bacterium | reverse complement strand
GTCGCGGTGGGGCTGGCGGGGGGGGCGGAATACGCCGTCTCGCGCCCCTGCGTTCTGGCGGATGCGGATCGCTATCGCATGTGGTTCTCGCGCAAGGACCCGGACTACCGGCTGGGCTATGCCGAATCGGCGGATTGGCGGGACTGGCAGCGCCACGACGCGGCGCCGGTGCTGGCCGGACCGGTCGGGGCGTGGGAGAGCGACTCGGTCGCCTATGCCAGCGTGTTCGACCATGAAGGGGAGCGCTATATGCTCTATAACGGCAACGGCTTCGGCCGCACCGGCTTCGGCCTCGCCATTCTCGAGTCCGACAGGACGCGGTGAGCAGTCCCGCCCGCCCTGCCGACCGCCGGGTCGAACTCAGCGTCGTCGTGCCGGTCTATGGCTGTGCCGACACCCTGCGCGCGCTCCACGAGCGGCTGAGCGCGGTGCTGCCGCGCCTGGTCGGCAGCTACGAGATCGTGTTCGTCGATGATCGCGGCCGGGACCGATCCTGGCCGGTGCTGTGCGCGCTCGCCGCCGAGGATCCGGCGGTGGTCGCCTGCCGCATGTCGCGCAATGTCGGCCAGCAGCTCGCCATCACCGCCGGGCTCGAGCAATGCGCCGGCGCCTTCGCGGTGGTGATGGATTGCGACCTGCAGGACCCGCCGGAGACCATCCCCCGGCTGCTGGAAGCCGCCCGCGCCGGCTTCGACATCGTTCTGGCCAGGCGCAAATCCGACCATCAGAGCAGCGGCAGACTGTTCGCCAACCGGCTTTATTTCGGGCTCCTCGCGCTGATCTCCGGCCGGCGGTTCGACGGCGAGCTCGGCGCCTTCAGCCTGATCTCGCGGCGGGTGATCGATGCCTTCCTGCGCTTCGGCGAGCGCGACCGGCACTATCTGATGATCCTCGCCGATGTCGGGTTCGAGACCACCACGATCGACTACGACCGCGCGAGCCGCAGCATCGGCCGCTCCAGCTACTCGATCGGCCGGCTGCTCGCCCATGCGCTGTCGGGGCTGTTCTTCACCACCACGCGGCTGCTGCACTGGGTGATCTATGCCGGCCTCGCCATGGCCGGCAGCGGCGTCGCCTTCGCGCTGGTGATGGTGCTGCGCTGGTTCCTCTATACGCCCCCGCCGGGCTGGACCAGCCTGATCGTGGTGCAGCTTTTGGTGGGCGGGGTCGTCAGCCTGTGCGTCGGTGTCACCGGCCTGTATGTCGGCCGCATCTTCGAGGCGGTGCAGCAGCGGCCGCTGTATTTCGTGCAGGACCGGCTGGACGGCGCCGCCGGCGCACGCCGGCGCCCGGCCGCACAGCGCGCCGGCGGGTCCTGAGGCGGTGACGATCGGCTTCAATAGCCCGGCGATCACCGGCCGCGAGCTGCTCTATGTGACCCAGGCGCTGGAGCAGGCCCATATCTCGGGCGACGGCGCGTTCACCCATCGCTGCCAGGCGCTGCTGGCGGCGATGACCGGCGCGTCCGCGGTGCTGCTGACCCATTCCTGCACCGCCGCGCTGGAACTGGCCGCCCGGCTGTGCGCGCTCGCGCCGGGCGATGAGGTGATCCTGCCCTCCTTCACCTTCTCCTCGACCGCCAATGCGGTGGTGCTTTCCGGCGGCGTGCCGGTGTTCGTCGATATCCGCGCCGATACGCTGAACCTCGACGAGACGCTGATCGAGGCCGCGATCACCGGCCGCACAAGGGCGATCTTTCCGGTGCATTATGCCGGCGTGGGCTGCGAGATGGATGCGATCATGGCGCTGGCGGCGCGCCGCGGCCTGATGGTGGTGGAGGACGCGGCGCAGGCGCTGCTGGCGCGCCATCGCGGCAGCCCGCTCGGGGGTATCGGCCAGCTCGGCGCGCTCAGCTTCCACGAGACCAAGAACCTGATCTCCGGCGAGGGCGGGGCGCTGCTGGTCAACGATCCGGCCCTGCTCCGCCGCGCCGAGATCATCCGCGAGAAGGGCACCAACCGCAGCGCGTTCTTCCGTGGCGAGGTGGACAAAATACACCTGGGTCGATCTTGGCTCGTCCTACCTGCCGAGCGACATGATCGCGGCCTTCCTGCTGGCGCAGCTCGAACAGGCCGAGCCGCTGCTGGCGGCGCGGCGGGCGATGTGGGCCGCCTATCACGAGGGTTTCGCCGGGCTCGAGCGGGCGGGCCGGCTGCGCCGCCCGGTGGTGCCGGCGGACTGCGCGCACAACGCCCATCTGTATTATCTGCTGCTGCCCGATCTGGCGGCGCGCACGGCGCTGATCGCGTCCCTGCGCGCGCGGGGGATCCAGGCGCCGTTCCATTACGTGCCGCTGCATTCTTCCCCGGCCGGGCGCCGCTTCGGCCGCAGCGCCGGAACCCTGGCGGTGACCGAGAGCGTGGCCGACCGGCCGGGGAAGAA
>DAICZL010000703.1 GCA_027311165.1 bacterium | reverse complement strand
GGGCGGGGGGGCCCTGGGCCGCACCCGCGCCGCCTGCCGGCAGGATCAGCCGCCCGCCGCGTGCCAGAACACCGGCGGCGAGACCGCCGGCGCCTGGCCCGCGGCCCCGGCCGAGGTGAGGGTGGGGGCGTGGAACGCGGCGGGGGCCGTGATCGGCACCAGATCGGCCAGTGCCGCCCCCGATCCGATCGCGGCGGCCGCGCCCGGGATCAGGGTGATGTCGGTGCCGCCATGGCCATCCGATCCCAGCACGAAATCCGCACTGGTATAACTGCCGGCCAGGTTCAGCGTGGCGATCGCGCCGGCCGGGCCGGTCAGTTTCAGCTTGCCCCCGGCGAAGGACAGGCCGGTGGCGATGGTGCCCAGCAGATCGATCCGGTCGGTGGCGGCGAAGCCGGAGATCATGGTCGCCGACCCCGAAGCAAGGCCGAGCGCGAGCGTCGCGTTGCCGCCGGCGAAGGTGAGGCTGGCCGGATTGAGGTTCCGCTGTGCCACCAGGCCGGCCCCCGCCGCCAGGCTCAGTGTGCCGCTGCCGGTGATCTTGCCGGTGATGGTCATTGTCCCGCCCTGCACCAGGACCGTGCCATTGTCGACGACCGCACCGGCGATCGTGCCGCTGCCGGCCAGGACATTGCCGGGATCGATGCTGAGCGCTCCGAGCGCGGTCCCGCCGAGGCTGCCGAGTTCGACCCGGGCACCGCCGGCGATGGTCACGCTGCCGCCCTGCAAACTCAGCCCGCTGCCGGCCTGCAGCGTGCCCGCACCGCTCACCGAGACGGCATCGGCGATGCTCAGCGCTCCGTCCGCGGTCAGGCTGCCCGCCAGGCTGATCCCGGCAGTGTTGGCCAGGGTCGCGGAGGCGGCGACCTGCCAGGCCGCTCCGGCATCGATCGCGATTGCGGTAAAGCCGGTGAACGACCAGGCGGTGCCGGCCATGCTGGCCTGCCCGTCGCCGCCCGGGTCGATCCCGCTCAGCGTGCCGGCGCTGCCGGTGGCGAGTTCCAGCGTGTTGGCGCCGCCGCCGCCATCCAGCCCGCCCAGGAACACCGCGCCAGGATCGACCACCAGCCGGTCGTTGCCGGCGAAATGCAGCGCCGTGACGCTGCCGCCGATGGTGCCGGCGGTGACGAGCGTGCCGCCGGCGGCGATGCTCAGCCCGTCGCCGCCGGTGATCACGCTGCCAGCGGCGAGCGTGCTCGCCCCGCCGAGCGACCAGGTCGCCCCGGTCTGTACTGCGATCGTGCCGAAGCCGGTGATGGTTTTGCCGAATCCGTACAGGCTGCCCGCGGTGCCGGCGAGCTCGAGCGTGCTGTCCGCGCCGGCGCCGGTGACATGGCCAAGGAAGCCCGCCCCGGGATCGAGCACCAGCACGCCACCTGCGGCGACGCTGACCGCGGTGCCGGACGGCCCGCCGGCGGCGATGGTGCCCTCATCGATCAGCGTGCCACCGGCGGCGATGGCGAGCGTGCCGGAGAGACTGCCGAGATTGACCAGCACGCCGCTGTCGTTGAGCGTGGCGTTCGCGACCAGCGTGGTCCCCGAGGCGATCGTGTTGGTGCCGCTCAGCGTCCAGCTGGCTTTGCCGTCCACCACGATGCTGCCGAAGCCCCGGATGCTGCTGCCCAGGCCGGACAGGCTGGCAGTGCCGTTGGCGAGTTCCAGCGTGGCGAGTGCGCTGCCCTGCGCGCCCTGCGCCAGCACCGCGCCGGGCGCCAGCACCAGCCGCCCGCCGGCCTCGATGCTGACGGGGCCGGACAGCGTGCCGGTATCGGTCAGCACGCCGCCGGCGAAGACCGTGACCGCGGCCGAGATCGTCCCGGCATCGACCAGGCTGCCGCTGACCGAGATCTGCCCGCCACCGGTCAGGCTGACGCCGGCGGCGATGGTGCCGGTGAGCGACCAGTCGGCGCCCGTGTCGACCACCACGCTCGCGAAATTGGTGACGGCGCTCCCCATCCGGTACAGCGTGCCCGGCCCGCCTGCCGCCAGTTCCAGTGTCGCGCCGGCCCCGGCGCCGGCGACCTGGCCCAGGAACACCGCGCCCGGATCGACCACCAGCCGCCCGCCGGCCAGCACGCTGACGGCATTGGTGCCGGTGCCGATGGTGCCGGAAGCGATCAGCGTGCCGAGACTGGCGATGGTGATCTTATCGGCGATGGTCCCGGCAGCGGTCAGCGTGCCGGCGAGGCTGAGCGTACCCGAGCCGCCCAGGCTGGTGCCCGCCGCGATCGTGTTGGCGCCATACAGGGTCCAGACGGCGCGGGGATCGACCAGGATCGATCCGAAGTCGGCATAGGCGCTGCCCAGGCCCGACAGCGCCGCAGGCGCGCCGGCGGCCAGTTCCAGCGTGGCCCCGGCGGTGCCCATGATCACTCCCTGGAAGGTGCCGCCCGGCTCGAGCACCAGCGTCCCGCCGGCGGCGACGTTCACCGCGACGCCGCCCGTGCCGGCGGCGATGCTGCCGGCATTGGCGAGTGTGGCGCCGGCCGCGACGCTCAGCCCGCCGGTGATGGTGCCGGCGTTGTCGAAACTGCCGGCGATCGCCAGCGCTCCGTCATTGGTCAGGCTGGCGTTGGCGGCGAGGCTGGAGGGGCCGGTCAGCGACCAGGTTGCGCCGGCATCCACCACCACCGCGCCGAAGCCGGTGAAGTTCTGGCCGAGCCCGTACAGCGCGCCGGCGCCGCCGGTGGCGAGCTCGATCGTGTTGCTGCCGGTCCCGCCCACAACCTGGCCGATGAACACTGCGCCAGGATCGACCACCAGACGCTCGTTGCCTGCGCCGAAGCGGATCGCCGTGCCGGCGCTGCCGTTGCTGCTTTCGATGGTGCCGGCGTTGATCACCGTGCCTTCGGTCGTCAGCGTCACGTTCGGGTGCGGAACCCGGTAGAAGCTGACGCCGATGCCACCCGAGATCGTGCCCCAGTTCACCACCGTGCCGCTGCCCAGCGCGAAGCTCACCCCCAGCTGGCCGCCCGAGATGTTCGCGCTGCGGTCGGCGGCGCTGCCATTGGTCAGCACCCCGCCATCGAACATCGCCACCGCGCGCTGGCTGCTGCCGGCGATGACCGCGATGGTGCCGTAATTGGCCAGGGTCGAGGCGGCAGTGCCGCCCAGATAGACGCCGTGATAGCCCGAGATCAGCGCTGTGGTGTCCGTCGCGCTGCCATTGGTCAGAGTGCCGCCGGGAACCAGGTTCACCCCGGTCTGGCTGGCGCCGATGATCGTGCCGTAGTTCACCACGGACGAGGCGGCGAGCCCCAGGATCGAAACGCCATTGTTGCTGCCGGTGATGGTGGCGGCGTGATCGCTCGCGCTGCCATTGACCAGAACGGCGCCGCCGGAGCGGAACAGCACCGCGGTGCTCGACGTGCCGGCGCCCTCGATGGTGCCGAAATTGATGACGGTCGAGGGCAGCGCGGCCTTGATGTAGATGCCATTGGCGCCGAGCCCGATGATCGAGGCCACGGTATCGGCGTTGCTGCCGTTGATCACCGTCCCGCCGACCGCGAGCCCGATCGCCCGGCCGAGGCCTTTGCCCAGATTGCCGTTGGTGGCGATGATGGTGCCGAAATTGACCGCGGTGCCGGGCGCGGCGGTGAACTCGACGCCGCGGTTGGAGCCTTCGATCAACGCGGTGGTGTCGGTTGCGCTGCCGTTGGTCAGGCTGCCGCCACTGCGCAGATACACCCCGTAGGCAACGCTGCCGGTGCCGGTGATGGTGCCGAAATTGGCCACCGAGACATCGACGCCGATCGCCTGGATGCCATCGCCATAGCCGGTGATCAGCGCCGTGGTGTCGGTCGCGCTGCCATTGACGATGGTGCCGTTGCCCGACAGTTGCACCCCCGCGCCGGCGGTGGTGCCGATCGTCTGGATGGTGCCGAAATTGGTCAGTAGTCCGGTGCCGCGGGTGCCGAACTGTACCCCGTAGCTGCCGCCGGTGATCGAGGCGGCGGTGTTGCCGGCGCTGCCGTTGGTCAGGCTGCCGCCGCCCATCAGCCCCACGCCATAGCCGTTCGCTGCCGCCAGCACGCCCAGGTTCACCACGGTCGCGGCGGTGCCGATCGGGCCATAGAC
>DAICZL010000702.1 GCA_027311165.1 bacterium | reverse complement strand
GGGCGGGGGGGCCTCAGCCCTGCTGCGGCCTGAGGGCGGCAATCCGCCGCATGGCATTGAGCGCGATTGCGATATGAACGGCGATCGCAAGCCCCAGTGCGACCGTGTCTTGAAGCTGCGTTGCCGGAACGACAAGCAGGGTGGTGATGCCCAGGGGCAGAAAAATCAGGATGCTCGTGACGAGACCGGGATTATACCGCCGGTAGCGAATTGCCGATGCGATATGCAAGGCCGCGTTGACGAGCATCAGGCAGGGCGCGATCATGGCCCAGCCCAAGGACACGAAGCGGCCAAGATAGAGTGCGGCGAGATCGAGGCCCCACACCCCGCCGACATTGATCCAGATCACATCCGAATTGGTCAGCGCCTCGCGGCCCGCGAAGACGATCGTGTTGGTGAATCTCCGGAACCGGTCGCCGGCATGTTCCTCGACCTGATGGATCATGTAGCCGGGCACATGCAGAAACACGAGGAGCAGCCCTCGGGGCCATGAGTCCCACAACAGCGGCACCAGCAGCAGCAGCGCACCGCTGATGAACCCGGCGCCGGCGACCCAGTGATCCTTCAGAAATCGATACATCTTCCGGCCCTTTCGCCGCGGATGCCGCCGATCTGCCGCAGCTGCTACGACCGGCGCCAGACGGACCCAGCGAAGCGCCGCTCCCGCTCCCGGCGCGGCCCCTCTCTCAGCGCTGATCGCGATGATAGGCAAGGCCCAGCGCCGCCGGCGCGGCCAGGCGCTGGCGCAGCCGCGGGGCCAGCAGGGCGGGCAGGATCATGAAGGCGATCGTGCCCAGATAGGGCAGCATCGACAGGAAGGCTGGCGGGATCGGCCAGTTGCGTGCCTGGCCGACGAAGCCCAATGCCGTGATCAGGCCGAACAGGAACGCCCCCAGCGTGGCCCGCAGCGGCCGGAATCCGGCGAAGATCACCAGCGCCACCGCGATCCAGCCGCGCCCGCCGGTGATGCCGTCCGACCAGGACGGCACGAACGCCAGGGTCAGGTACCCTCCCGCCGCGCCGGCGAACCCGGCGCCGATCACCACGTAGCAGAAGCGGAGCAGCGTGACCGGCACGCCGGCGGCATCGGCGGCGGCCGGGTTCTCGCCCACCGCGCGCAGATTCAGGCCGTGGCGGGTGCGGAACAGCAGCCAGTGCAGCGCGATCGGCAATGCGATCCAGATCACGTAGATCAGCAGATTCTGCGAGAACACCGCGCGGCCCAGGATCGGCAGGTCGGCCAGGCCCGGGATCGGCACCGGGGCGAAGACCGCGCGGGCCGGCTGGCCGGAATAGCCGCGCCCCACCGCCGAGGCGAGGCCGCTGCCGGCAATCGTCAGCGCCAGGCCGCACAGGGTCTGGTTGGCCCGCGCCAGCACCGTCGCGGCGGCGAACACCGTGCCGAAGACGAGCCCGGCGAGGACCGCCACCATGAAGCCGAGCGGCGCGCTGGGGTAGTGGGCCACGGTGATGATGGCGGACACTCCGCCCAGCGCCATCAGCCCCTCCAGCCCCAGGTTGAACACGCCGACGCGTTCGGCCAGCACCTCGCCCAGCGCCCCCAGCACCAGCACCCCGCCGGCCAGCAATGCCGTGGAC
>DAICZL010000693.1 GCA_027311165.1 bacterium | reverse complement strand
ACGAAGAACTTATCTTCCCGTTGAGACCTGTCCGCTAGGTTCCGCTCCGGAAACGGACGGAAAGGAAGGACCCGATGGCCCTGATGAAAACTGGCGATCTGTCGGACACGAGCGGCAGGGCCAATGGTCACCTCGCCAATGGTGCGCTCAACGGCAAGGCCGCCCGCATCGGCGCGCAATCTTCGGACGGGTCGCTTAAATCCGGTGAACCCCAGCGCCGCCGCCAGCGCACCTACGCGCGCCAGCAGAAGGCGGCCGAACGGGTCGCGGCCGCCACGACCCAGGTCGCCAACGGCATCACCGAAGCCGCCTCCGCCTGCGACGAATTGCGCAAGGCGATGGAGCAGATCGCCACCGGCGCCGAAGAGGCCGCCGCCGCGGCCGAACAGTCTCAGCGCGCCGTCACCCGCATCGCCGGCAACAACCGCGTGACCAGCGACGCCGCCGAGGCCACGTTGCGGCGCACCGAAGGGCTGCAGGCCCAGCTGGGCACCGTCAACACACAGATCGCCGCCAGCATTGCAACCGTCGGCCGCGCGGCCGAACGCCAGGCGGCCTCGGTCGGCATGGTCGGCGAACTCGACAAGCAGGCCGCCAACATCGGCGACATCGTCAACGCAGTCGCCCGCATCGCCGATCAGACCAATCTGCTGGCGCTGAACGCGGCGATCGAGGCGGCCCGTGCCGGCCAGCATGGCAAGGGCTTCGCGGTGGTCGCCGATGAGGTGAGGACGCTCGCGGAAACCTCGGAAAAAAGCGCCCGCGACATCCAGGCGCTGGTCGGTCAGATCCAGGACGAGGTCAAGATCATCGCCCATGGGATCAATGCCTCGGCCGATGCCGCCAAAAGCGAAGTCGAAAACGGCCGGGCGGTCACCGAGCAGCTTGAAAAAGTCCGGACCGAGATGGCCGACATCCTGAAGGGATCGCGCGATATTCTGACCGCGGCACGCGAATCCGACGGCGCGGCGCAGGAAGCGCAGAAGGGCGCCGAAGCCGTTTCCGCCGCGTCCCAGGAACAATCCGCGGCCTGCGAGGAAGCGGTCAAGACCGTTGCCCAGCAGACCACCGCGCTGACCCAGAGCGAGCAGGCGGCGACCGAACTGTCCGAACTCGCCGACGATCTGCGTAACAGCACGGACATCACGAAAAGCGCCGAAGAGGTCGCCTCCACATCCGAGGAACTGTCCTCGGCGGTGGAGGAGATCAATTGCGCCGCCACCCAGATCATGACCGCGATCGAACAGATCAGCCGCGGCGCGCAGCAACAGGCGGCAGCAACTCAGCAGTCCTCCGCCGCCATGACCCAGATGGAGAAAGTCGCGCAACTGGCCCATGACCGCTCGGCCGCGGCGCTCGAGAAGGCAACGGCGATGAGCGATGCGCTCAGGGACAACCAGGCCTTGGTCAATAAGATGCTCGCCGGGGTCGAACAGTCGGTGGTGGACAGCGCCAAGTCGCGTCAGCAGATCAACGGGCTCGAGCAGGTCAGTCGGCGCATCGACAAGATCGTCGACGCGATCACCACGGTTTCAATCCAGACCAACATGCTGGCGGTCAACGGATCGATCGAAGCGGCCCGTGCCGGCGAGTTCGGCAAGGGGTTCATGGTCGTCTCGACGGATATCCGCAACCTTGCCCGTGACAGTTCGCAGAATGCGGAACAGATCAAGGATCTGGTGAAGTCCGTACAGGACCAGATCGTCATGGTGCGCCGCGACCTGGAGGACACTGCCACCCTGGCCGCGGCCGAGGTCGAGAAGAACAAGGCGGTGACCGCGAATCTTGCGAATATCGGCTCCGACATCGCGCTGGTCCTGGAAGACAATCGCGGTATCGCCAAGGGTGCGGCCGAGATCTTCGAAGCCCTGCAGGAGGCCAAGCGCGGGGTCGAGCAGATCGCCGCCGCCGCGACCCAGGCCAGCCAGGCTGCCGGCCAGGCGGCGCAGGCGGCGCGCGAGCAGAGCAAGGGCGCCGAAGAACTGGCCTCTGCGGTCGAGGAAATCGCCTCGCTGGCTGACGAGCTGCAGACCGCCGAAGCGCACTGAGCCCCTGACCGCGGGAGAACGCGCATGAGCGCGACAATCGAGACCGAGGCGGATAGCGGCGGACAGTTCGTCACATTCCAGATCCAGACCGAACTGTTCGGTGTGCCGCTGGCGGACGTGCGTGAGATCATCCGCATGCCCGACCTGGTGCAGGTGCCGCTCTGTCCGCCGAGCCTGGAGGGCATCGCCAATCTGCGCGGCACGGTGCTGCCGGTAACCAATCTTCGCCGCGTCTTCGGCGTGGAAGCCGTGGCCCATGACGACGCGACGCGGGTGATGGTGGTCAGCCGGGCGGGGGCCACCACCGGTCTGGTGGTGGACCGGATGGCAAGGGTGGTCACCGCCGATCCGCAGGATATCGAGAGCGGCGGAGCGATGGATACCACCATCCGGAGCGATCTGCTGAGGGGCGTCATCAAGCGCCCCGACGGGCTGATCATGCTGCTCGATCCCAGCCGCCTGACCGATATGGGGATCGGCGGCAGCGCACGCGATGCGCGGGTGACGCCGCGGGGACGTGCCGGCGGCCCGGCGGACCCGGCCCTGACGCAAGCCGCCAAAGCCGATGAGATCCAGCTGGTGAGCTTCGAGGCGGCCTCACAGGAATACGCGTTTCCCATCCAGGACGTGCAGGAAATCGTCCAGGTACCAGGCCGGATCACCCATGTGCCGAAGACCCAGCCCCATGTCGTCGGCGTGATGACGCTGCGCGACCGGCTGCTGCCGCTGGTGTCGCTGCGCCGGCTGTTCGCGCTGCCCGAGGCTACGGTCGACGAGCATAGCCGCATCGTCGTCGTCTCTCTGGGTTCGGGCTCCGTCGGCATCGTCATGGACACGGTGAAGGAGGTGCTGCGGGTCAGCCGCAGCCTGGTCGATCCTGTCCCCGCCTTGTTCGCCAGTGGCGCCGATGGCGGTCAGTTCGAGGCGATCTGCCGGCTCAACGGCGGCCAGCGCCTGGTCACGATCCTGTCCCCTCGCCGCATGTTCCACGATGCCGCGCTGCGAGCGGCCATCGAAACAGCCCAGAACGCGGACATCGCGCCGGAGGATGTCATGACCGAAGCAGACACTGGCTCCCAGCAGGCGCTGGGCACCGACGATGAGGAACAGTTCGTCATCTTCCGCCTTTGCGGCGAGGAATACGGCGTTCCCATCGCAACGGTACAGGAAATCGTCCGCGTCCCTGATGATCTGACCAGGGTGCCCAAGGCCGCCAGCTTCATCGAAGGGGTGGTCAACCTGCGCGGCTCCGTTCTGCCCGTGGTCGATCAGCGCCGCCGATTCGGGCTGAAAGAGGCCGAGCGCAACGATCGCCAGCGCATCATGGTTCTGACGATCGGAGGCGTGCGGACCGGCTTCATCGTCGATCAGGTCTCCGAGGTGCTGAAGATCGCCCGCGACACGATCGAGGCTGCGCCGGAACTCTCCGAGGATCAGGCCCATTTGATCGGCCGTGTCGCCAATCTCACGGAACGCGAGCGCATGATCCTGCTTCTCGACCCCGCCCATCTGCTCGACACCGGCGAACTCGCCACGCTGCGCACGCTGTAATCGACCCAGGGGTCCTCGATGATGCCGGCCGAACGCATCAAGCTTCTGATCGTCGACGACAGTGCCCTGATGCGCAAGCATCTGCGCCAGATCTTCGAGGCGGAGGGCGATTTCGATCTGGCCTTCGCCCGCAACGGGCGGGAAGCGCTGGAGCAGGCCGGCGCCTTCCATCCCGATGTGGTCACGCTGGACGTGAACATGCCGGAGATGGACGGGATATCCTGCCTGCGCGGGTTGATCGACTCCGGATCCGACGCGCGCGTGGTCATGGTCTCCTCCCTGACCGAACGGGGGGCCGAGGTGACCTTGCGCGCCTTGGAACTCGGCGCCGTCGATTTCATCCCCAAACCGGATGGGACAGTATCCCTGAGCATCGACAAGATCAGCCGCCTGCTGGTCACCAAGCTTCGTGCGGCGGCGCGCGCGCGGCCGAGACGGGCACATCGGCTGCGCGACCGGATGCATGCGCAGCGACTGGAGATGGAGCAGCGCGCCGCGGCCGGCGCCGCCCGGCGGGCCGCGACGAGTGCCGGCGTGGCCGGGCTGGTGCTGATCGGCGTTTCCACCGGTGGCCCCCGCACGTTGGAGGAGATTCTACCCGAACTGCCCGCCGATTTTCCCTGGCCGGTGGTCGTCGCGCAACACATGCCCGCAAGCTTCACGGGCGTATTCGCCAAGCGCATGGACAGTGTCTGCGCACTTGAAGTGGTCGAGGTCGGCCAACCCACTCCACTGGTGGCAGGCCATGTCTATCTCGGCCGCGGCGACGCCGATATCGTGATCGAGCGGCGCCTGGGGCGGCTCGCCGCCAATTCGGTCAGGTCCGATACCAGCCTCTGGCATCCGAGCACGGACCGTCTGGTGACCAGCGCGATCGAAATCCTGCCCGCGGCGTCACTGATCGGCGTGCTGCTGACCGGCATGGGGAATGACGGGGCGACGGCGATGACCGGCCTGCGCCGCCGCGGTGCGCACACTGTCGCCGAGAGTGAAAGCTCGGCGGTGGTGTTCGGCATGCCGGCCGAGCTGATCCGCATGGGCGGCGCCGAACTGGTCCTGCCGGCGAACAGCATTGCCCGCCAGTTGATCGCCTGGTCCCGACGGGACCGGTGAGCAGGAAACGATCGCATGCCCCTGTTGAGATCGCCCGTAAAACCTCCCTCCGCAGACCGGGAGATACCCCTCCCGGCAGAATCGGGCGCGGTTGACACTCTGCTGCAAATCCTTGGTACCAGCCCTTCCGCCGCCGCGCGGCGGGCCGCGGCACGCGAACTGGACGGATTACCGGACGCCGCACGCGCCCTGGCCGCCCATCTTGGCCACGAAGGGGCACCCGAGGTCCGGGAAGCAATCGTCACCACGCTGATCGAAATCGCCAGCGACGCCGCAGTGCGCGGCCTCGCCGATTATTTCGGGAGCGAGGATGCGGAAACCCGGAATGCCGTGGTTGAAGCCCTGCGGCAAATCGGCGGGCTCTCGGCGCCGATCATGAAAGAGCGGCTGGCCTCGTCGGATCCGGACGAGCGGATATTCGCCATCAATGTCATGGAAGGTCTGGATCATGCCGATGTTGCGGCCAGCCTTCGGGACGTCCTGGCCAAGGATCCGGACATGAATGTCGGGCTGGCCGCGGTCGAAGCGTTGGCGCAGATCGGCCGTGCGGAAGACGCTGCCGCGTTGCGCGCTTTTGCGGCACGATTTCCCGACGAGCCGTTCGTTGGGTTTGCCGTCCGCCTCGCCTGCGAGCGCGTGGCCGGGCAGCTATCTTCATGAGCGACGTCCGGCATACTTCCCGCCTGAACGGAGTGTCCGAAGCCGGACGATCCGATGCCGGCGGGCTCACGATCTCGGAGAAGGAGTTCGAGCGGTTTCAGGATTTCTTCTATCGGAAGACCGGGATCATATTCGGCGAGGCGAAGCGATATTTCGTCGATCGTCGGCTGAACGAGCGGTTCCTGGCGACCGGCCACGAAACCCCTACTTCCTATCTACAGTTCCTGAAATTCGATGACACCCGTGGTCAGGAACTGCAGCATCTGATCAACGTGATGACGGTCAACGAGACCTATTTCTATCGCGAGGAATATCAGTTTCGTTGTCTTGTCAAATCGCTATTGCCCGAAATCGTCGCCGCCCGCCCGCCAAAGGACAAGCGACCGATCCGAATCTGGTCTTTGCCCTGCGCCACCGGCGAGGAGCCATATTCCCTTGCCATCTACATGCTCGAGAATTATCCGGACGTTGATCGGCTTGATATAGATATCGTTGGATCAGATATCGACACGCAGGTCCTGGCAAAGGCCCAGGCCGGGTTGTACGATGATCGTTCCGTGCAATATCTGTCCGATGCGGTGCGGGCGCGGTATTTCAAGACCAGCGGCGCAGGGCAATGGCAGATCATCGACGACCTACGCTCTTCGATCGACTTCCTGCCGGTCAACATCAATGACCGCCGGGAGATGCGGCACCACACCAATGCGTTCGACATCATTTTCTGTCGCAACCTGCTGATCTACTTCGACGACCTCTCGCGCCGCCAGGCCGCTGAGGCGATGTTCGACGCATTGCGGCCCGGCGGCTTCGTCTGCCTCGGCCATTCCGAATCCATGAGCCGCATCTCCTCGCTCTTCGGCGTTCGTAAATTCCCCGACGCTTTCGTCTATCAGAAACCGAGATCGTGAGGGCCGGAGTGAAAGCAGCTCTGATCGTCGATGACGCCACCACGGTCCGGATGTTCCTGCGCGACATCCTGGAACGAGCCGGATTCGCCGTCACCGAGGCCATGAACGGGCTGGAGGGGCTTGAGCGTGTCCTGGCCGCCACGCCGCCACCAGACCTGCTGATGGTCGACGTGAACATGCCCCGGATGGACGGCTACGCCTTCCTGCGGGCGATCCGGGCTGAACCGTCCTTATGCGCCATTCCGGCCATCGTCATGACCACCGAAAGCCAGGAGCAGGACGCCCAGCGCGCCTACGACGCCGGGGCCAATCTCTACCTGACCAAGCCCGGCCGGCCGGCTGCGCTCTCGGCGATCGCCTGCCTGCTCGCCGGCATCCCCCGGGCAGGAGCGGCCGAGGAGAGAGCGAAATGAATACCAATCCTCTGCTGTTGCAGTTCATTCCCGAAGCGCGCGACCTGCTGGATCAGGCGGGCCGCAGCCTGCTCGCGTTGGAGCGCGAACCGGGCGGACCCGCGCTCAACGAACTCTTCCGTGCCGTACACACCCTGAAAGGCACGTCGGGCCTGTTCGATATCCTGCCGCTCACCCGTGTCGTGCACGCTGCCGAAGATCTGCTCGACGCGGTCCAGGCCGGGAGGCTCGCGCTGGCGGCGGAAACCGCGGATGTGCTGCTCGACGCGCTGGACCAGGTCGGCGCCTGGATCAACGGGCTGGACGAAGCTGGCGAACTGCCGGGCACGGCAGAGACCGCGGCGGATAGCTGGGTTGTCCGACTGCGCGCACCTTTGTCGGTCAGGGACGGCCAGGAGCAGTCCCGGGAGAGACCGGCCGGAGAAGCAGCCCGCGCCGCGGTTCCGGACTGGGTCGCCGCCCTGCCACATGCGGAGCAGCACGCCTGCGCCGCGGCGGCCGACTGTCCCTTGTTCGCGATCGCCTATATGCCGGATGCCAATTGCTTCTTCCGCGGCGAAGATCCGCTGGCCTTGATCCGCCAGGTCCCTGGGCTGCGCCTGTCGCGGATCGAGCCCCGATCGGCCTGGCCGGATCTCGAAACGATCGATCCCTTCATCTGTGCTCTGCGCCTGTATGCGATCGCCGCGGCGGACGAAGCCGAGCTCGTTCATCTGTTCCGCTACGTTCCCGATCAGGTCCGGATCATCGCCCTGCCCGCGGAATGGCCGAACCCGGCCCAGCCCGGCACTGCCGATCCGGACAGTCTGAAACTGGTGCTCGAGGGCCAGCGCCGGCTTTTGCGCGCGAGCGGCCCTGCGGACCTGCTTCCCGGACGGCTGGAAGCCGCGGCACAGGCGCTTCAGGGCACGATCCATGCCATCGAGCGCGACGACCTCGCCGACGCGCTCGCTGCGGCATCCGATGCGGCGCGCACCACCGGCGCACCCGATGCGCTGCTCGCCTTCATCGACAGGCTGTCGGCCGATCCGCCAGCCGAGGCCAGGACGGGCGTGGCGGAAAAAGGGGGGGATCACGTGCCGGTTGCCGCCGCAGCGGGCGCCACGACGGCGGGGGCGGCGACACTGCGGGTCGAGCAGAGCAAGATCGACGCGTTGATGAACCTGATCGGCGAGCTCGTGGTGGCCAAGAACGCTCTGGCCTGGCTCGCGCGGCAGGCGGAAAGCGGCACGCTCGGCCCGCGTGAACTGGCGCGTGAGATCAAGGATCGGCAGTCCCTGGTCAACCGGATCGCGGAAGACATGCAGGGCGCGGTCATGGCGGTCCGGATGCTGCCGGTCGAGCATGTCTTTCAGCGCTTTCCGCGCCTGGTGCGCGACATCTCCCGCCGCCTGGGAAAGCAGGTCGAGCTGGTGATCGAAGGGGGGGAGACGGAGGCCGACAAGAACGTGATCGAGGCGCTCGCCGATCCGCTGATCCATATCGTCCGCAACAGCCTCGATCATGGGCTGGAGCCACCGGAACTGCGCGCGGAGGCGGGCAAGCCCGCATCCGGTACGATCCGCCTTCAGGCCGCCCAGGACAACGACAATGTGGTGATCCGCGTCATCGATGATGGGCGGGGGATCGACCCGGCGGCGATTCGCCGCAAGGCCGTCGCGAACGGTCTGATCGACGCTGCCCAGGCAGAGAGCCTGCCCGATGAGGAGGCGGTGAAGCTGGTCTTTGCCCCCGGCTTCTCGACCGCCGAAACAGTGTCCGACCTCTCAGGCCGAGGCGTCGGCATGGATGTCGTGCGCAGCGCCGTGGAGAAGGCAGGCGGGCGGGTCAATCTGACCAGCCGCAAGGGTCAGGGAACCACGGTCGAGCTGATCCTGCCGCTGACGATGGTCGTCACCCGGATCATGACCGTCGCCTTTGGCGAGCGTCTGTTCGGGGTGCCGATGTCCATGGTGGTGGAGACCGTGCGCATGCCGCGTGCCGCGCGCCATCAGTTCCGCGATCGGGAGACGTTCGTCCTGCGCGACTCGGTGGTGCCGCTGGTTCGCCTCGCCCATCTGCTGGATCTGCCGCCCGAGCCGGTGGCCGATGATGGGGAGGAGGCAATTCTTGTGGTCAACGTGAATGGCGAGCGACTCGGCCTGGTCGTCGGGGCGTTCCGGGACGGCATGGAGGTCATCGTCAAGCCGATGGACGGGATCCTCGCGGGGCTGCGCGGCTTCGCGGGAACCACCCTGCTGGGCGACGGACGCGTTCTGTTGATCCTCGATCTGAGGGAGCTGGTCGGCTGATGCCCGTTCGATATGTCGATGCGCTTGCGATTTTCGAGGGACCGTGCGCACCCGAGGAAGCCGATGCTCTGCTGGAGTGGCTGCGGCGAACAGCCAAGCCAAGTGCCGATCTTCGCGCCTGCGATGCGCCGCACACGGCCCTGGTCCAGCTGTTGCTGGCCGCCAGGGTCAACCTCGCCGCGGCACCGCCCGACCCCATGCTCGCCGCCTGTCTGGGGGCGCATCTGCCGCTTGCGGCTGCGCCCGACCCGGCGCCCCCGGGAAAGCTCCGATCCCGCGCCGGGCGCCAGACGCCGCAACCTCCGGCTGACCGCCGCCCCCCCCAGAAAGCCAGGGCTTCGAAATGAAACCGGTTCTGCTCGTTGATGACAGCGCCACGATGCTGACCAGCATGGCCGGTGTGTTGACACATGCGGGCGTCGCGGTCGAGACCGCCGCCAATGCGGAGCAGGCGCTGGCAAAGCTCGCTTCCAGCCCGCCCCTGCGGTTGATGATCACGGATTATCACATGCCCGGCATGAATGGCGTGGAACTGATCAAGGCCGTGCGGAAGCTGCCGGCATACCGGTTTCTGCCGATCCTGGTTCTGACAACGGTCTCGGAAGACTCGAAGCGTACCGAGGCCCGGGCGGCGGGCGCCACGGGATGGCTGGTGAAGCCGGTTCCCTCGGACAAGATTCTGGCGGTCCTTCAGCAGGTCGCGCCGGCATAGATGGCAAGACGATGCAACATGCCATCGCCACCGCCGCCAACCCGTTCGCCGGACTCTCGCCGATCGACGAAGGCGGCCTCCTGGCGCCGATCGTGGAGTAAGCACCCGTGGCGCATCCGGCAAACGGGGATCCGCAGCTCAGGACATCGAGTGTTTCCCTCGTGATCGGCCCTCCCCCCGATCCGCGCCTGGAGTCCGTGACCAGCGGCGCCGCGGCGCATTTCGAGGCGCCGATCGCTCTGGTCACCCTGTCGGAGGGTCGGCAGCTCCGGGTCAGGAGCAAATTCGGCCTCGACACCGATGAAGCGGCGCGCCAGCAGGCCTTCTTTGACGCCACGATCCGGAACACCGCTCCCCTGGTCGTGCTGGACGCGACGAAGGATCCCCGCTTCGGCGGCACTGCGCTCCCGACCGGCACCCCGAACATCCGGTTCTACGCTGGTGCCCCCTTGATCGCTGCCGATGGCCGCCGGTTCGGCACGCTCTGCGTCATCGACGTCACTCCGCGTCAGTCATTCGGCGAGCAGGAATGCGCGACCCTCGCACGCCTCGCCGCCCTGGTCGCCGCCGAGATCCAGTTCACCAGGCAGGCCTTCCGCAAGCCGGTGCCCGCAGCGGTGGCCCGTCGGATGCTTGGCTGCGGCGTCGCCTTGCTGCTTGGCCTCACATCCTTCTGGTTGCTCCAGAGGGCCGGTGCAGCCGATCCTATCGCCCTGGCGGCTGGACTTGCCGCCGCCGCCGGTTCGGCAGGACTGATCGCCTGGTGCGACGTGTCGCGTGGCGAGCGGAATTTCGAGCTCTGGATCTCCGCTCTCGATGAGGTGATGCGGCGGCCCTTGTTCGTGGGAAATGCGATTGTCGAAACCTCCGAACTGAACGCATTGGCCAGGCAGGTCCAAAGCGACACCAGGCAATGGCGGTCCATATTGCGCAACGCCGGGGTCGATGGCGATCTGAACCGGTTCGACGAGATCGCGGCCGCCCGGCTGCGGTTCGCTGACAAACTCGCCCCCGCCGGGGTGGAGGCCTCGTGCCTGCCGGAGCTCTGCGACTACAGCAAGGCCCATCTCGAAGCGGTGATCCAGCATACCGAGACCGCGACGTTCACCGTCATGGACCGGCTGGGCCGGGTCATTGATCTGGTTACCAAATTCGGCGATTTCGTCCTGAAAGCAGGCTCGGAATCGGCATCGCTGTTGAACCAGTCCGGACAGAGCGTGTCGCGGAACCAGGAATTCATCCAAAATCTGGAACATTATCTGCGCGGTCGATCAGGCGATACCGAGGCGGAGCGGACCCGCCTGGCCCGGATTGCCGAGGATACGCGCACCTTGCAGACCTCGGTGGAGGGGATCGGCCGGATCGTCGCCACGACCAGAATGCTGGCGCTGAACGCGACGATCGAGGCGAGCCGCGCCGGCGCCGCGGGCAAAGGCTTCGCGGTGGTTGCGGACGAGGTGCGGGAACTGGCCAATCAGACCAGATCGGCCGTGGCGGAGATCACGGAAGGGCTGAAGCGCTTCCAGGAAACGATTCTTCGGCAGATCGACGATGATATCGCCAGTGGACGCATGGCGAACGAGCGGGCCTTGCTGGATGAGCTGGGTGGGCAGTTGCGGGCGATGGGCTCGGGATACGCGCAAATGTCGGATCACCAGCGCGGGATATTGACGAAAATGGAATGTCTGAGCCAGGAAATCGCCTCGGCAATGGCCTCGGCGATGGGAGAGATGCAATTCCAGGACGTCGTCCGCCAACGGCTTGAATCCGTCATGCGCGGCTTTGAGGCGCTGAAGCAAGCAGATGCCGAGACCGCTTTGCGAACGATCCGAGAGACGGAGACGGTCGGCGACGGGGGGGGATCGATCGATCTCTTTTGAGGCCGTCCGGGCAGGCCGATGCCATCCCCGGCAGGACGCGGGTCACCCGGCCGAAGAAGCCGCCGGATGTGATTTCCTGATCGCAAGCGGCTCGAATCCGCGGCCTGTCATGTCCTGTCAGACAAACAGGCCGACTCTCCTGCTTCCGGTTTCAGACCAAATTCTACTTTTTGAATCATGAGTCTACGTTGGTGGGCGCAGTAGGACTCGAACCTACGGCCCGCTGATTAAGAGTCAGCTGCTCTACCAACTGAGCTATGCGCCCGCCGACCAGCCCGGAAGCAGGAGCGCCCCTATACCAAGCCGCCCCCGCCCTGGGAAGGCGTGCCCTGCCCCGAGCCAGCCAGGC
>DAICZL010000687.1 GCA_027311165.1 bacterium | reverse complement strand
GGGACTGCTCGTGCTGGTCCTGGTGGTGCTGGCGATCGCGGCGCTGCTGAAATATCTCGGCCGGAACTGACAGCCTCTGGTCGGTTCCGTTGGCCGATCCTGCCGGGATCGGTTGCCTCCGGATCGGTGCCAGAGGGATCGGGGCCAGAGGGATCGGTTCCAGAGGGATCGCCTCAGCGGCGGGTTCGCACGCCCCGCTACGCCCCCCCGCTGACCAGCCCGAGCAGCAGGCCCAGCCCTAGATCGATCCCCACCAGCCCGGCGGCGGCGAGCGGTGCGCCGCCCAGCGCCAGCCTCGCGGCGAACCATTCCAGCCACAGCGCCCAGCAGATCGCGACCAGCCAGCCGGTCTGCACCACCCAGGACGGCGCATCCAGCAATTGCGGCAGCCAGGCGGCGAGCAGCAACAGGTACTGCACCACGTTGCACCAGTTCCAGGCGGCGATGAAGCGCGGCCAGTAGGCGGACCGGCCGAGCGCGCCCACCAGGCGATGGGAGAGCAGCGCGAAGCCGGCCCAGCCGATCACGAAGGTCGCCAGATCGAGCGCCAGGGCGTGCAGCGGGGCGGAAGGCAGCCCGTCGGCGCTCCATTCCAGCAGCCGCAGGCACAGGAAGGCCGGCAGGGCGGCCGGCGCCGCCCAGAAGCTGCGGCCGGCCCCGGCGAGATCGACCGGCACCAGGCAAAGCCCCTCCGGCCGGCCGCGAGCCAGCAGAAACGCGCCTTGCAGCCCCCCCACCATCGCCATCTCAGCCCTCCGCCCCGGAGGCATCCAGCGCCGCCGCGATCAGCGTGGGGGTCAGCACCAGCAGCGCCGTACCGGCATTCACCGCGGCCACCAGCAGCGCCGCCCGCGGCCCCGACAGATCGAGCCCGTGGCGCGCCAGGAACCAGTGCAGCCACAGCCCATAGCCGATCAGCCCGGCCAGCAGCATTCCCCCGGCCACGCCATCGGGAAGGCCGAGCGCCATCAGCACGCCCAGCACCAGCAGCAGCCCGGTCGCCACCACCGGGATCGCCCATTGGCACCAGTTGAACGCCGTTGCGAAGCGCAGCCAGGCCGCTTCCCGCCGCCAGGCGCGGGCGAAGCCGTGGGTCAGCACCGGCGGGGCGAGCAGGGCGCACAGCGTCGCCAGCAGATCGCCGAGCGCCGCCCCGCCATGGCCCCGCAGCAGCCCGAGGCCAGCGCCCACCAGCGGGAAGGCGATCAGCGGGGCGAGGCTGGTCAGGAAGCCCTCGCGGCTCGATCCGAACTGCGCGAACCCCTCGGCCCGGCCGCGCGCCAGCTGCCAGATGCCCAGCAGCACGCCGGACGCGCGGGCGGGGGCGGTGCTCATGGCAGGAACGCGCCCAGCACCGCCTGGTAGATCTCCGCCAGCTGGCGCAGTTCCGCCACCGGCACGTGTTCGTCGGCCTGGTGCATGCTGGCGCCGACCAGACCGAATTCCGCCACCGGGCAGTAGCGGGCGATGAAGCGCGCATCCGAGGTGCCGCCGCCGGTCTCCAGACGCGGGGTGATCCCGGTGGCGGCCGCGATCGCCCGGGCCAGCGTGTCGACCTGCCCGGCCGGCTCGGTCAGGAAGGCCTCGCCGCTGACCGCGACATCGAGGTCGAACCGCTCGGCATGCTGAGCCAGGGTGGCGCGCAGCCAGCCGGTGAGTGCCGCGCCGCTGTGGCGGTCGTTGAAGCGGATGTTCAGCGCGGCGCGCGCGGCGGCCGGAATGACGTTGCTGGCGGTGTTGCCGACATCGAGGCTGGTGATCTGCAGGCTGGAGGGCTCGAACCAGTCGGTGCCGGCATCGAGCGGGGCAGCGGTCAGGGCGGCCATGGCGCGGACCAGCCGATGCACCGGATTGTCCGCAAGCTGGGGATAGGCGCTGTGGCCCTGGGTGCCGTGGACGGTGATGCGCGCGTTCAGGCTGCCGCGCCGGCCGATCTTGATGACCTCGCCCAGCCGCGCCGGGTTGGTGGGCTCGCCTACCAGGCAGAAATCCGGGATCTGGCCGTGGGCCGCCATCCAGTCCAGCACCCGCGTGGTGCCGTCCAGCGCCGGGCCCTCCTCGTCGCCGGTGATCAGCAGGCTGATCGAGCCACGCGGCGCGCCGCCGTGCAGATGGCGGGCGCAGGCGGCGACGAAGGCGGCGATGGCGCCCTTCATGTCGCAGGCGCCGCGGCCGTACAGCACCCCCTGGCGCAGTTCCCCCCCGAACGGGTCGGCATGCCAGGGAGCGGCACCCGGCGGCACCACGTCGGTATGGCCGGCGAAGCACAGATGCGGGCCGGCGGTGCCGATGCGGGCGAACAGGTTCGCAACCGCGCCGAAGCGCAGCCTGGTGATGGTGAACCCCAGATGCTCCAGCGCCGCGGCCAGCACCGCCTGGGCGCCGGCATCTTCCGGGGTGACCGACGCGCAGCGGATCAGCGCCTGCGCCAGGCCCAAGGGGTCGGCCCAGGGATCGGTCAGATGAGCGGTCCGGTGCGCGGCCAAGGGGGCAGCCAAGGGGGCAGCCAAGGGGGCAGCCAGGGAGGCAGCCAAGCCATCGCCAACCGGGTCGGTCGGCCCCGGGTCCATCGCCTCGCCCGGCGGGTCGGCGCGCCCGGTCAATCGCGCAGCAATTCGTTGATCGAGGTCTTGGACCTTGTGCGCTCGTCCACCCGCTTGACGATCACCGCGCAGGCGAGCCCCGGTCCGGGCGAGCCGTCGGGCAGCGCGCGGCCGGGCAGGGTGCCGGGCACCACCACCGAATAGGCCGGCACCCGGCCCATGAACACCTCGCCGCTGGCGCGGTCGATGATCCTGGTCGAGGCGCCCAGGAACACCCCCATCGACAGCACGCTGCCACGCTCCACCACCACGCCCTCGGCCACCTCGGAGCGGGCGCCGATGAAGCAGTCGTCCTCGATCACCACCGGGCCGGCCTGCAGCGGCTCCAGCACTCCGCCGATGCCGGTGCCGCCGCTGATATGGCAGTTCCGCCCGATCTGCGCGCAGCTGCCCACCGTCGCCCAGGTGTCGATCATGCTGCCGGCCTCGACGCGGGCGCCGACATTGACGAAACAGGGCATCAGCACGACGCCGGGGGCGATGAAGGCCGAGCGTCGGACGATCGCGCCGGGCACGGCGCGGAAGCCGGCCTCGCGGAAGCGGTTCTCGTCCCAGCCGGCGAACTTGATCGGCACCTTGTCGAACACCGGCGCCCCGCCGGCGCCGGGCAGCGGCGCGCTGTCGGTCAGCCGGAAGGACAGCAGCACTGCCTGCTTCAGCCACTGGTTCACCCGCCAGCCCTGCGCGGTGGGCTCGGCCACCCGCGCGGCACCGCTGTCGAGCAGGTCGAGCGCCAACTCCACCGCCGCGCGGGCCGCCCCGCCGGTCGCGGGCGAGAGCGTTTCGCGCTGCTCCCACAGCGTTGCGATGGTGTCCGGCAGCGGCGGTTCGGTCATCGGCTCGGATCCCAAGGGGGTGGCGGGGCCGGGCACTGGAACCGGCGGCGGCGGACGATGCGCAGCCGCAGGGCCGGTGTCAACGCGGCCGGCCCTAACGCTACATTTACGCGTTCCCACGCCTAATGCCGGCGCGGACCTTATGGCAGGGAGCGCCAGCCGATGACCGTGCCTGCATTTCTCGGGACTGTGCCTCTGCCGATGGGTGGGCAGGCGGCGGTGGCTGCCCCCGATGCCTCCGACCGGCTGCGGCGGGCGCTGCTCGACAGCCGCCAGCGCTGGCGGGACCTGGTCGGGTTGGCCTGTGATTTCGCGTTCGAGACCGACGCCTGGGGGCGTTTCGTGTTCATCACCCCCGATCCGGCGCTGGGCTGGGGGGCGGGGACGCTGCTCGGCCAGCCCGGACAATTGCTGCTGCCGGCCGCGACCGATGCCGGCTTCGATCCGTTCCGCACCATCGCCGTGGTGCGGGAGCGTCGCGGCTGGCTGCGCCGGCCGGATGGCAGCCTGGCCTGTGTCAGCCTCTCGGTCGCTCCGCTGTTCGATCCGGAGGGTCGGATCATCGGCACCCGCGGCGTCGCCCGCGACATCACGGAGGCGGAGGACCAGGGCGGCCAGCTCGCGGGCGCGTTGCGCCGGACCGAGCTGCTCGATCAGATCCTGTGGCGGATGCGCCAGGAAGTGCTGGCGTCGCGCATGATGGCCACCGGGCTGCAGGCGCTGGTGCCGGCGCTGGGCGCCGAAGGTGCTGCGGTGATGGATCTGCTCGATGTGGGCGAGGGCCCGTCGGTGCTGCATGTCGAAGGCGGCGGCGTCGCCGCGGTGATGGGCCCGGCGATGAGTCTGCTTGGCCCGGACACGCACGCCCCGGTCTGCGGCGCCGGCCCCGACGGGCGGCCGATCCTGGTCTGCCCGTCCGGCACCCGCTTCGGCGAGATGGTCGGGCTGGTGCTCTGGCGCACCTCCGGCTCGCGCCGCTTCGATGGCGAGGACATCGCGATCGTGGTCTCGGTGGCGGCGGTGATGCGGGTGGTGCTGGAGCACGAGGCGATCCAGCGCGAAATGGCCCGCCAGGCGCGGTCGGATCCGCTGACCGGGCTGCTTAACCGCCGCGCCTTCTTCGACGAGGTGCCCCGCCATATCGACCGTCTGGACCGCGAGGAACTGCCCGGCACGCTGATGTTCCTCGATCTCGACCATTTCAAGTCGGTCAACGACCAGCTCGGCCACGAGGCCGGGGACGACGCGCTCCGTTCGCTCGCGTCGGTGCTGCGCAATACCGTCCGCCCGACCGATCTGGTGGCGCGGCTCGGCGGGGACGAGTTCGCGCTGTGGCTGAACGGCGCCGATGAACTCACCGCCGCCGAGCGGGCCGAGCAGCTGCGGCTGCGGGTGCCCGATCTGGTGCCCGAACAGGTTTCGACCGCCGGCGGCGGCATGGCGCGGCTCGGCGCCTCGATCGGCATCGCTTCGCGTCAGCCGGGCGGGGGGGAGGATATCGATACGCTGGTGCGGCGCGCGGATCTCGCGATGTACGAGGTGAAACGCAGCGGCCGCGGCCAGTGGCGGGTCGCCCGGGTGGAGGACCGGCCGTGAGCGAGCAGCTGCCCAACAGCGCCGCCGCGGCATCCGGGGGTGCCCGGGCCTTCGCCGCCAACGAAGCGCTGCTGGCCGCCGCGCCCGCGGTGCCGGCGGGCGCCGATGAGGCGAGCCGGGTACGCCTGGCGGCGAACCCCGCGACCGCGCCGGAAGTGCTGGCCGGTTTCGTCGACGATCCGGCGGTGACGGTGCGCGCCGCGGTGGCGATGAACCGTGCCGCCCCGCCGAACATCGACCGCTCCCTGGCGGCTGATCGGGACGAGCGGGTGCGCGCGCTCCTGGCCCGCAAGCTCGCCGGCCTCGCGCCCGGCCTGTCGGGCCCGGAACAGGAGCGGCTGCGCGGCCAGGCGCTGGAGACGCTGTCCAGTCTGGTGCAGGACGAGGCACAGCGGGTGCGCATGGCGATCGCCGATGTCCTGAAGGACATGCCCGGGGCCCCGCGGGAGCTGATCCTGCGCCTGGCTGCCGATGCCGCGATCATCGTGTCCGAGCCGGTGCTGCGGCTGTCGCCGCTGCTCGAAGCCGAGGATCTGCTGACGCTGCTGGCCAAGCCGCCAGCCCCGGGCACCGCGACCGCGATCGCCCGCCGGCCGGATCTGAACGAGCAGGTCTGCGACGCGATCGCCGCCACCGCCGATACCGAGGCGATCGGGGCGCTGCTGGCCAACCGCTCGGCGGCGATCCGGGAGTCGACGCTGGATGCGCTGATCGCCCAGGCGGCCGGCAAGATCGAGTGGCACGAGCCGCTGGTCCACCGCCCGAGCCTGTCCGCCCGCGGCGCCCAGGCGCTGTCGGAGATCGTCGCGACCCATCTGCTGCAGGCGCTGGCCGCCCGCGCCGATCTGCCGGCCGAACTCACCCAGTCCCTCGAGCGCCGCCTGGCGGAGCGGCTGGCGGTCGCGCGGCCGGGCGGGACGGCCCAGAAGGCCCCGGCCGATACCGAAGACGAGCGGGTCATGACCGAGGCGCGGGCATTGCTGGCCGATGGAAGGCTGGATGAACGGACCATGCTGACCGCGCTGCGAAGGGGCGAGCTGCGCCGGGTCGCGGCGATGCTGGCGGTGGCTGCCGATGTCGGGCTGACCCTCGTGGATCGGGCGGTGCAGCTGCGCAGTGCCAAGTCGATCGTCAGCCTGGTCTGGAAGGCCGGCCTCGACATCCAGCTCGTCGGTCCGCTGCAGGCCCATCTCGCCGGGCTCGCCCCGGGCACGATCCTGAGCCC
>DAICZL010000679.1 GCA_027311165.1 bacterium | reverse complement strand
GTCCCCTGGTGGGGGTCCAGGGGGGCAAAGCCCCCTTGGCCTTACTACGGGACCGCCCCCCGACGCGAGGCCCGGCTTGCCGAGGGCCGTGCGGCACGCCATCTAGCCGCGGCATGGAACATCAACCCTACACGCTTCCCGATCCGGTCGGCTGGCACGGCACCACCATCCTGTGCGTCCGCCGCGGCGGGACCGTCGCCATGGCCGGCGACGGCCAGGTCTCGCTCGGCCAGACCGTCATCAAGGGCAACGCCCGCAAGGTGCGCCGGATCGGTGCCGGCGGCGCGGTGCTGGCCGGCTTCGCCGGCGCCACGGCGGACGCCTTCACCCTGCTCGAGCGGCTGGAAGCCAAGCTCGAGCGCTTCCCCGGCCAGCTCGAACGCGCCTGTGTCGAGCTCGCCAAGGACTGGCGCACCGACCGCTACCTGCGCCGGCTGGAGGCGATGATGGCGGTCGCCGACCGCGACCGCAGCTTCACCCTGACCGGCAACGGCGACGTGCTGGAGCCCGATGACGGCGTGATCGGCATCGGCTCGGGCGGCAATTTCGCGCTGTCGGCCGCCCGCGCGCTGCTCACCGTCGAGGCCCTGTCCGCCGAGGAGATCGCCCGCCGCGCCATGAAGATCGCCGCCGACATCTGCGTCTACACGAATACCAACGTGATCCTGGAGACGCTGTGATGGAGACGCCGACCTTCTCTCCCCGCGAGATCGTCTCCGAGCTCGACCGCTTCATCGTCGGCCAGGACGACGCCAAGCGCGCCGTGGCCGTCGCCTTGCGCAACCGCTGGCGCCGCCAGCTCCTGCCCGAGGCGATGCGCGAGGAGGTGGTGCCGAAGAACATCCTGATGATCGGCCCCACCGGCTGCGGCAAGACCGAGATCGCCCGCCGCCTGGCGAAGCTCGCCCAGGCGCCGTTCCTGAAGGTGGAGGCGACCAAGTTCACCGAGGTGGGCTATGTCGGGCGCGACGTGGAAAGCATCGTGCGCGATCTGGTGGAAGCCAGCCTGACGCAGCTGCGCGAGGCCAGCCGCAAGGACGTGCAGGCCAAGGCCGAAGCCCTGGCCGAGGAGCGGCTGCTCACCGCCCTGGTGGGCGAGGGCGCCGCCGCCGATACCCGCTCGAAATTCCGCCGCATGCTGCGCGACGGCGAGTTCGAGCAGAAGGAGATCGAGATCACCATCGCCGACACGCCGTCGGGCCTGCCGATCGGCCAGCTGGACATGCCGGGGATGCCGCCCGGCCAGGTGGTGAACCTGGGCGAGATGATGAAGGGCATGTTCGGCCGCCAGCAGCACAAGCGTAAGATGACCGTGGAGGCCGCCCGCCGCGCCATCACCCGCGAGGAATCCGACCGGCTGCTGGACAATGACCGGCTGGCCAAGGACGCGGTGGCGCATGCCGAGAACAACGGCATCGTGTTCATCGACGAGATCGACAAGATCTGCGCGCGCACCAGCGAAGGCGGATTCCGCGGCGGCGACGTCTCCCGCGAGGGCGTGCAGCGCGACCTGCTGCCGCTGATCGAGGGTACCACCGTGTCCACCAAATACGGCCCGGTGAAGACCGACTACGTGCTGTTCATCGCCTCCGGCGCGTTCCACCTCGCCAAGCCTTCGGACCTGCTGCCGGAACTGCAGGGCCGCCTGCCGATCCGCGTCGCGCTTGCGCCGCTGTCACGCGCCGATCTGCGCCGCATCCTGACCGAGCCCGAGCATTCGCTGGTGAAGCAATACGCGGCGCTGCTGGGGACCGAGAACGTCACCCTGGTGTTCACCGACGACGCGATCGACGCGCTGGCCGAGCTGGCCGCCGACATCAACGACCGGGTGGAGAATATCGGCGCACGGCGGCTGCACACGGTGCTGGAACGGCTGCTGGAGGAGATCAGCTTCACGGCCACCGACCGCGCCGGCGAGACGGTGACGGTGGATGCGGCCTATGTGGCCGAACGTGTCGGGCCGCTGGCGATCAAGGGAGACCTCAGCCGGTTCATCCTGTAGCGGCGGCGTTCCCCACATGTGCGGCCGCCACAGGCGCGGCTCCCACAGGTTCGGAAATGACGGCGTACCGCGCAGGGAAACGGCCCGATGACCGCTCTCTGACGCCTGGGTCCGCAGCCACGCAGCCACACGGGGTTGCTCCCCCTTGGGTGTCCCCCTCCGTTGCCCCCGGGGGGTTGACGCAGAGGGGGCCGGGCCGCACATGGCCCGGATGTCCGATCCCTTCATCGCGCCCGAAGAACCCTCCGCCGCCGAGGCGATCGCCGCGATCGGCGAGGAACTCGCCGTGTTCGACGATTGGATGGACCGCTACCAGCACATCATCGAACAAGGCCGCAAACTGCCGCCCTTCCCCGAGGCCTGGGCCGATGACGCCCATCGCGTGCCGGGCTGCCAGCGCCGGGTGTGGATGGAGACGGTGCGGCGCGAAGGGCGCGTGTATTTCGCCGGCGCGTCCGATGCGGCGATCGTCTCGGGCCTGGTGGCGCTGCTGCTGCGGGTCTATTCGGGGCGGCCGGCGGCGGAGATCGCGGCCACGGATCCGGTGTTTCTGAAAGATCTCGGGCTGATCGGGGCGCTGTCCACCAATCGGGGCAATGGGGTGGCGGCGATGGCGAGGAAATTGCGGGAAGCGGCGCAGCACGGCCAGGCGCCGGCCCTCGACCCGCCAAGGGCGAGCCTCTAGCCCCGGTCGTCAGGGGTGGCCTCCAAACGGATGCGGGTTCCCTTGGGCCATGGGGGGTCTCAGGTCCCTGGCGGGTCCAGGGCAGAGCCC
>DAICZL010000672.1 GCA_027311165.1 bacterium | reverse complement strand
CGGCGGGTGCGAATATCGCGATCGATGCCAACGGGGTGGTCTCGGCGACCGGTGCGGGGGGCAATCCGTACAGCATCGGCAGTCTGACGCCGGTGACCACGATCGCTGCGCCGGACCTGGTGGGCATCAACCAGGGTGGGGCGGATCATACGATCAGCTATGCCAACTTCATCGACGGGGCGACAATCGACCAGGTTCCCCCTGCCGCGGCGGCCGCCGATACCGATACGCTCTGGGTGGGCAAGGGCAGTAATGTTCTGGTTCGGCAGACGCTAGGCGCGGTGTGGAACTGGGTGGCGGGACATCTGCCCGGCTATCACCGGCCGGTGGTGGAGGTCACCACCAACCTGATCCTCGATGGCTCGGTCCATAATAACGCGATCCTGGTGTGCAGTGCGCCGGTTATGCTGACGCCGGGTTTCATCAACATGGGCAGCGGCTTTCATTGCGACGTGATCAACCTCTCGGGTGGTTCGGTCACCTTCGCTCCGGGAATCACCACGTCCACCGGCAATGCCACGCTCGCCACTGGCCAGGCGGCCACGTTGAGCGGGGCCAGCTATTCGGGCGGCAATGTCGTCTTCGCGGCGCTGGCGGCGTCCGGCGCGCCGGCGGTGCCGGGGCAGGTGACGGCGCTGGCGGCCGGCGCGGTTGCCTATAACGCGGTTCCACTGACCTGGAGCGCTCCCGCGACGGGCGGCCTGCCCTCAACCTACACCGTGCAGTACCGCGTGCATGGCGGCACAAACTGGACCACGGCCAGTTCTGCGGTGGCGGGGACGGGGTTCACGGTGTCCGGGCTGACGGCCGCCACCGACTATGATTTTCAGGTGACCGGCACGAACCAGGCCGGAAGCGGCACCGCGTCGGCGGTCATCAGCGCCACGACCGCGGCGGCGCCGGCAGCGCCGGGGCAGGTCACCGGCCTGATTGCAAGCGCCCCGACCGCGGGCAGCGTGACGCTCGCCTGGACCGCGCCGACGGGGGGAAGCGTCAGTACCTACACGGTGCAGTATCGCATCACTGGCGGCTCTGTCTTCGCGACTGCGAGCGCGTCGGTCACGGGCCTGACCTACACGGTGACCGGGCTCGCCCCGTCCACCGGCTATGATTTCCAGGTGCTGGCGGTGAACGTCTCCGGCAGCGGTCCGGCCTCGGCCATCGCCAGCGCCACCACCGGCCCTGCCCTGCCCGGGCAACCCACCGCGCTTTCGGCCGGCGCGGCGACCGCGAGCAGCCTGAAGCTGGGCTGGTCGGCGCCGGGGTCGGGCGGGCCGCCTGCCGGCTATACGGTGCAGTATCGCATTACCGGCGCAACGGTCTGGGCGACGGCGGGGGCGAATGTCACCGCCCTGTCCGACACGGTCACCGGTCTGGCCGCGTCCACCAGTTACGATTTCCAGGTGATCGCGGTGAACGCCACCGGCAGCGGCCCGGCTTCGGCCACCGTCACTGCCAGCACCGCTGCGGCGGCCCTGGTCGCGCCCGGGCAGGTCACCGCCCTGGCTGCCGGATCGATTGCCGCGACGAGCGTCGCGCTCACCTGGACGGCCCCTGCGTCTGGTGGCGCGGTCGGTACCTACACGGTCAATTACCGGGTGACCGGCACCACGCCCTGGCTCACCGCCAGCGCCAGCGTCACGGTGCCGAGTTTCAGCGTCACCGGACTCGCTGCGTCCACCAGCTATGAATTCGAGGTCATTGCGGTGAATTCGGTGGGCGCCGGCCCGGCCTCGGCAGTCGCGACCGCGGTCACCACGGCGCAGCCTCCGGCGGTGCCCGGCCAGGTCACCGGCCTGACCACCAGCGCGCCGACTGCCAACAGCATCACCCTGGCCTGGACCGCGCCCTCTTCCGGCGGGCCGGTCGCGACCTACACGGCCCAGTACCGTCCGACCGGCGGCACCGGTTGGACCACGGCCAGCGCCACGCTGACCTCGCCGGGCTGCACGGTGACGGGCCTTTCTTCGGGCCTCGGCTATGATTTCCAGGTGATCGCCGTGAATGCCGGTGGCAGCGGGCCGCCCTCGGCGGTGGTCAGCGCGACCACCACCCTGGTCGTGCCCGGCGCCGTGACCGGGCTTGCCGCCGGCACGGCCACCGCCTCGGCCGTGCAGCTTTCCTGGACCGCGCCGGCAACGGGCGGGGCGGTGGCCAGCTACACGGTGCAGTATCGTGTGCACGGCGCCACGGCGTGGACCACGGCCAGCGCAACGGTGAACGCGACCTCCTACAGCGTCGGCTCTTTGACGGCTGCGACGAGCTATGATTTCCAGGTCTTCGCGGTGAACGCCGCCGGCAGCGGCGCCGTCGCAACTGTCAGCGCATCGACCATTGCCGGCACGAGCTATGTCATCAAGCCCGGCTTCCTGCCGCCGGCCAGCACCTACACCCATGGCCAGACCGGCATCGGCATCAACATGCAGTGCGATCCGACGCCGCCCGGTAGCGTATTGAATTTTGGTTGGTCGCCTTCCGCAACGGTTGCGCCGACCAGCTGGGCCACGCAGGCCACGAACTTCAACGTCGATTTCTACGGCGGCTATATGACTGCCCCCGCGACGGCGGGAACGTATTACTTCTGGGCCTCGACAACCGACGCGGCCGCTTCCTATGTTTCCCCCGCCATCACGGTGAGCTGAGATGACGCTCGCTCTGGTGGCGCCCGGGGTCGCGATGGGCCTGGGTGCGGGGCAGCACGGATTGATCCAGCCGATGCGCGCATCCAGTTCGCCGGCCGATCCATCGGGTTTCGCGGGTCCATGGCCGAATGCCATTCCCAACCTGTCGGGCTGGTGGGATGGCGGCCTGATCAATGACATCCTGGATACCAACGGCAACCCGGTGGCGGCGTGGAACGGGACGGTGGGGAGCCTGGCGGACAAGTCCGGCCAGGGCCTGCCGATGCTGCCCTATCACGCGGCCGCTTCCGGGTTTCAGCCTCCCGTCGCGACGCCACGGTTGTGCGGATTATTGGGCGGAGTGGGGCTTGCGGTCGGCGGGGCCGGCACGCTGGCGCCGGCGCTCGACCCTGATCTGGGATGGCAGATCGCGAACGTGCCGGCTGGCCCTACCGTGGGCTGGACCCGTTATCTGGTCTGGACGCGGCCCAACTGGCGGCAAGGCACGCTGGCGCAGAATGCCAACCCGATCACGCTGCTGCGCGTGGGCGGGGTGGATGTGCTGCAGGCCGACGCCGCAGCAGGTACCAGGCTGATCCTGTTCCCCGGCCCCGGCCAGACCGTCCTGACCAGCGCATTGGAACGCCGCCACACCCATTCGATCGTGCTGCGCAACACCCCAGGCGAGGGGATCGATGTCTGGCTCGATGCGGCACAGGTGGCAACCGGCATCACCAATCCGATCCCCACCGGTATCATCGCGCCGATGCTGCTGTTGCACGACACGACGACCCAGGGTTCGGCGCAATGCTGGTTTCACGAGTCCGCGACCTGGGAGCGGCCGCTCACCGATCCCGAGGTGACCATCCTGCTATCGGCCGCCACGCGCTGGGTGCGCGGGAAGCGGCGCGGCGTCAATCTGGTGGTGATCGGCCAGTCCAATGCCGGCTATTCGTTCACCGACGGCGCATGGAACCTGATGGCGCAGGGTGTCGCCTGGTATCTGGGGGCCGCCGCCTACAATGTGATCGCGCTGTGGGGCAGCGGCACCGCCTATACCTGCATCAGCGGCCACGGGATCTATGTTGAGGGCGTGTTCCCCGGCTCGTTCGTCAACGATCCGGGTGACGGGTCCAATCCGTCCACCTGGGCGCTGGGTGCCGATGGCCAGGCGGTCGCGGCCTATCTGGCGCTGCAGGCCACAGACGATCTGGCCGATATCGACGTGCTGCTGTGGCCGTGGAACGAGACCGACAGTCTACGGCCCTATTCCGAGAAGGCGCAGTTCAAGGCCGCCGCGGAGCGGTTCCTGGCGCTGGCGCGCGGTGTGCTGGGGCGTAGCGTCGCCAGCCTGCCGCTGATCTGGTGGAACGCGATCCCCTACGGGAATCCGGACGGCATCCAGATGCATCGCGAATCGGTGTTCGAGATCGCCGGCGATCCGACGCAGAACGTCGTGATCGGCATGCCGATGACTGCCGATTCAAACCCGCGTGGAGCAAGCTGGAATCCCGCCACGGGGCAGTTCTCCGGCGGTGATTCCGGCCATCGCGATGTCACCGATAATCTGCGCTTCGGCCAGCTCGCGGCGCCTGTTGTGGCGCGGGCGGTGCTGGCCGCGGGTGGCGCCGACACGCTGGCAGCGATCCCCGCCGGACTGGCCGTGGTGGGGGGGCCGCGCATCGTCCATGCCTATCGCCAGAGCAACACCGTGATCGTGGTCACCGTGCAGCATGACGCCGGTACCGATCTGATCGTGGCGCTGCAGGCGCTGGCCGGTGCCGGCTGGGCCGTGATGGATGGCGGGTCGGTCGCCACCCCGGGGCCGGTGGTGCCGGCGGTCGCCTGCGCGCGGATCGATCCGACGCATCTGCTGGTGACACTGGCTCGGCCGCTGGTCAGTCCGAGTGCGCAATGCCTGCTGTTCTACCCCTACGGGCCCACGGATATCGGCCGGGGCAATTCGGTCACCGACAACGCCTCCCTGCTGACCCCGCCGCCAGGCTGGGACATTGCCGGGGATCTCGGCACCTCCTGGGGGCTCGATTTTCC
>DAICZL010000430.1 GCA_027311165.1 bacterium | reverse complement strand
AGGACCGGCACGACCAGGACCGGCACGACCATGACCGGCACGACCAGGACCGGCACGATACCAGCCGGGGCGGGCCGATCCGCCTGGGCATCCTGCGCCTGACCGACAGCGCCCCGGCGGTGCTGGCCGCGGCGCAGGGCCTGTTCGCCGCCGCCGGGATCGGGGTGGAGCTGCGGATCGAGCCGTCCTGGGCCAATATCGCCGACAAGCTCGCCTGGGGCGCGCTCGATGCCGCGGTGATGCCGCTGCCGCTGGCCCTGGCCGCCGCGATCGGGCTGCGCGGGCCGATGGCCGGGCTGCGCGTCGCGATGGGGATCAGCCGTGGCGGCAATGCCATCGTCGCCGGTCCCGCCGCCGCCGCCGCCTCGCCCCCTGCCGCTGCCGGCGCGCAGGCCACCGGCCGGGCGCTCGCCGCCTGGCTGCGGCGTCAGCCAGGCCGCCCCCGCTTCGCGGTCGTGCACGCCTTCTCGATGCACAATCTGCTGCTGCGCTCCTGGCTGGCGGAGTCCGGGCTGGACCCGGACGGCGAGGTCGACATCGTCGTGGTCCCGCCCGAACGGGTGGTGGCGGCGCTGGCGGCAGGGGCCATCGCCGGGTTCTGCGCCGGCGCGCCCTGGTGCGAGGTGGCTGAGGCGCAGGGGGTCGGCCGGATGATCCTGGGCAGCTCGGCGATCCGGCCCGGCCACCCCGAGAAATGCCTGGCGGTTCCCGCCACCCTGATGGAGCGCCGCCCGGAAGCGGTCGCGGCTCTGCGCACAGCGCTGGCCGAAGCCCAGCTGCGCTGCGCGCGGGAGCAGACGGCCGGCGCGCTGGCCGCGCTGCTCGCCGACCGGCTGGACCTGCCGCAAGCGCCGACCCGCGCCGGGCTGCCCGGCGGAGCGGGGATCGAGCGGATCGGCTTCGCCGGCGCCGACCCGGTTGCCCCGGCGGAAGCCCTCTGGGTGCTGGCCGAATTGCGGCGCTGGGGCTGGCTGGACCAGCAGACCGATCCGACTTCTCTGGCGGCCGGCCTGCTGCGTTGACGCGTGGCGTGAAGGCAAGGCGGGTGCTCTCCCCCCATGGACCAGTGGGACCCGCCAGCGACCAGCGCTCCCCCATGGCCCGTCGGGACCCGGCATTCCCTTGGGGATTCCGGCAACGAAAGGGTCCTAAGGGCTCGCTCTTGGCGGTTTCCCCAAGGGGGCGGTGGGAGGCAGCGCCCTTGGCCTTCCTCGCCCCGCACCGACGCAGACAGCCGAAATTATGACCAATTACTGAGCACGAGCGGCAGATTATGCCCGATTTCAGGCGCATTCGCCACCGGCGCCGATCAAAAGCGCGCAATTCGTGCTGGCACGCGTTTTGCTAATTCCGTGCCACCAGATCGCCTGACGATCCGGCACTTCGGTCCAACGGCGGGCCGATCGTGACGCCGGGGCGCAGCCCCTGACGCAACGCGCGGACCAAGGATGGTCCGCATGCCGGTGGCCTGTCCACCGGGCCGGAGCCGTTCCCGTGAAGAAGCGCTTTCTCCAGGCGGGGCATCTGCCCACGCTGTTCGCGTCCTTCCTGTATTTCGACGTCAGCTTCATGACCTGGGTGCTGCTCGGCCCGCTGGGTGTCGCCATCGCCCGCGACCTGCAGCTGAACGCCGCGCAGAAGGGCTTCATGGTCGCCCTGCCGGTGCTGGCCGGGGCCGGGCTGCGGGTGGTGCTGGGGCTGCTGGTCGATCGCTACCGGCCCAGGCGCGTCGGCCTGGTGGCGCAGGTGCTGGTCATCGCCGGCCTGCTCGCCGCCTGGGGGGGCGGCCTGCACAGCTACCAGGGCGTGCTGCTGCTGGGTCTGGTGCTGGGCCTGGCCGGGGCGTCCTTCGCGGTGGCACTGCCGCTCGCCTCGTCCTGGTATCCGCCGGAGCATCAGGGCACCGCGCTCGGCATCGCCGGGGCGGGCAATTCCGGCACCGTGCTGGCCGCGCTGTTCGCGCCCGGCCTCGCCGTCGCGTTCGGCTGGCAGAACGTCATCGGGCTGGCGGCGATCCCGCTCACGCTCACCCTCGGCGTGTTCCTGGCGCTCGCCAGGGACAGCTTGCAGGCGCCGGCACCACGGCGGCTGCCGGAGTACGGGGCGCTGCTGCGGCTGCGTGACACCTGGTGGTTCATGTTCTTCTACGCGGTCACCTTCGGCGGCTTCGTCCGGCTGTCCTCGTCGCTGACCATCTACTTCAACGACCAGTTCGGGCTGCCCGCCGTCACCGCCGGCTACTGCACCGCCGCGGTGGTGTTCGCGGGTTCCCTGGTGCGGCCCCTGGGCGGGGCGGTCGCGGACCGCATCGGCGGGGTGCGGGCGCTGACGGTGATGTACACGATCGCGGCGGCCGCCTTCGCCACCATCGCCTCCGGCCCAGCGACGATCTGGCTGGCGCTGCCGGTGTTCATCCTGGGCATGCTGGCGCTGGGCATGGGCAACGGCGCGGTGTTCCAGCT
>DAICZL010000663.1 GCA_027311165.1 bacterium | reverse complement strand
ATCGCCAGCACCCCGGCGCGGCCCTGCGGCACCGGGCGGGTGAGGCGGGGCAGGGCACCGGCCTGGCTCGCGCGGGCGTAGTCGAGCGCGAGCGCGGCGGCCATCGCTTCCTCGTCGGCGAAGCTGCCGAAAGCGTCCAGGCTCGCCGCGCCGAACGCCTCGGCCAGGCGCTGGCGCGCCCGTGGCGGCGGGCTCGGCGCCGTTTCCGGGGCCAGGCGGGCGGCGAATTCGGGCCCCGCCAGCGCGCGCGGGGCGAGAAGTTCCGCCGGATCGAGCCGGCCGAGCAGTGCCGCCAGTTCGCCCCGGGGGAGCAGTGCCGTCTCGAACACTCCGGTCGAGATATCGAGCCAGGCCGCGCCGATGCCGCCTTGCCCCTCGACCAGCGCCGCCAGCAGGTTGGGCCGGCCCGGTTCCAGCAGCGCCTCGTCGGTCAGTGTGCCGGGGCTGACCAGCCGCACCACCTCCCGCCGGATCGGGGTCCTGGCGGCGCGGGCGGGGCGCGGGTCCTCCATCTGCTCGGTGATGGCGACGCGGAAGCCGCGGCGGATCAGCCGCGCCAGATAGGCCTCGGCGGCATGGGCGGGCACGCCGCACATCGGGATCGGCGCGCCGGCATGCACGCCGCGGGCAGTCAGGGCGATGTCGAGCGCGGCGGCGGCGGCCTCGGCGTCGGCGAAGAACAATTCGTAGAAATCGCCCATGCGGTAGAACAGCAGCGCGTCCGGATGGGCCGCCTTGAGCTCGAACCACCGCGCCATCGCCGGTGTGGGCTTCGTGTCCTGCATGGGGGCGGCTTATACCAGCCGTGGCGATCCAAACGCGATGGGCCGGGCGGCCGGAGGGTGCTGCCCGCCATCGCGGGTCGGGGACCCCTCCCCGCGGCCTGGGTCGCCGGATGCAGGGTCGACCGGTCCACCCGGCCGGCGCCCGCTTTCTCGTCGCTGGCACCGCTCTGCGCCCGGCCAGGCCAGGGCCAGCTCCAGGGCTGGGTTCAGGCCGGGCGGCAGACCCCGATCCGGAGGACAACGATCCGCCCGATCGGAGCCATCCGCCGCGCTCGTCCTGGCCGGCTCACCGGAGCGTGGAACCCGCGCCTCGGGGCGGATTGCGGTCGCCGTCGCGCCGATGCCGGCCGATCGATGACGCGTCGTGCGGTTTCGTGGGCTTCACTGAAATCCGGCGATCCCCGTTCCGGCCGGAATGGCGCGAGCGCGGTAGCCGATCCGATAGACGATCGGCCATCGCGCCCGCTCACTGTTTTAGCGAGCCATTTTCTCCGATCGGATGAGACCGTCTGAGCGGATGTTGCCCTAATCGGCGATGCCGAGCAGCCCCTGCTTCAGTTCCGGCGTGGGCGGCTCGGGGCCGAGAAACGTCCCCAGCACCGCCGCACCGAAGGCCGCGTCGGTGCTGCTGCCGATCTGCTTGCCGTTCACGCTCGCCTCGAAGCCATGATCGGTGAACAGGAAGGCGCCGCGATCGCCGGACCGGACGGCGGGAACCGTGGCGATGAACCGGCCCAGTTCCTCGGCCGGCAGCTGGCAGGGCTCGCGGCAGTTCTTTTGGAAGCCCTCCATCCAGGCCTTGCGTCCCTGTTCGGCCGAGATGTCGTGGATAAAGCGCAATTCCAGCAGCTTCGGCTCGGGTGAGCGCAGGATCGCCGCGGCGTCATGGCTCGGCTGGCCGACATACAGCCCGGCGACATAGACCGGCACGTGCAGGAACGAGAACGTGCGGATGCCCATCCCGTTCAGCTGCAGTGACACGCCGGCGGCCTCCATCGTCTCGGGCAGGGAGACGCCATGCAGTTCCCGCGCGTCTGCCGGGGCCACAGCCGTGAGGCAGGCGGCCAGCAGCAGAGCCGCGGCCAGGGGGGGGGAAAGCAGGCCCGGTGTGGCCTCGCCTGGTGCCGCTTCGCGCGCGCGGTGCCGCGGGTTCAGGCGCCGCATCAGGAGGCCGGCCGTGACGCCGGCTTGCCGGCGGCGAAGCGCACCGCCTCCTCGGCCGCCCGGAACAGGGCGCGCGCCTTCTGGCGGGTTTCCTCATATTCGGCCGAGGGGTCGGAATCCGCCACCACGCCGCATCCGGCCTGCACGTACATCATCCCCTCCTTCACCACTGCCGTCCTGAGCCCGATGCAGGTATCCATCGTGCCGTTGGCCGCAAAATAGCCGATGCAGCCGGCATAGATGCCGCGGCGCGAGGGTTCCAGCTCCTCGATGATCTCCATGGCCCGCACTTTCGGCGCCCCGGTCAGCGTCCCGGCCGGGAAGCCGGCCACCAGCGCATCCAAAGCATCGAGCCCTGCCCGGAGTTCCCCCTCCACGTTCGAGGAAATATGCATCACGTGGCTGAACCGCTCGATGGCGAAGCTCTCGGTGACCTTCACCGTGCCGATCTCGGCCACCAGGCCGACATCGTTGCGGCCGAGATCGACCAGCATCAGATGCTCGGCACGCTCCTTGGGGTCGGCCAGCAATTCCGCCTCCAGCCGCTGGTCTTCCTCATGGGTCGCCCCGCGCGGCCGGGTGCCGGCCAGCGGGCGGATGGTCACGATGCCGTCGCGCAGCCGCACCATCACCTCGGGGCTCGACCCCACCACCGCGAACGCGCCGAAATCCAGGAAGAACAGGAACGGGGCGGGGTTGATCCGGCGCAGCGCACGGTACAGCGCGAAAGGCGGCAGGGCGAACGGCACCGAGAAGCGCTGGCTCGGCACCACCTGGAACACATCGCCGGCGCGGATATAGTCCTTGGCGCGTTCGACCGCCGCCATGAACCCCTCGCGGGTGAAGTTCGACACCGGGGCGGGCAGCGGCGGCAGCGCGGTCGCCGGCGCGGCGATCGGCAGGGTCTGCTCGAGCGCCGCCTCGGCTGCCGCCAGCCGCTCCTGCGCCGCGTCCCAGGCCGCCTCGGCGCCGATCCCCTCCCTTGGATAGACCGGGGCCAGCAGGGTCAGCTCGTCATTGACGTTGTCGAAGATCGCGAACAGCGTCGGGCGCACCAGCAATGCGTCCGGCAGCCCCAGCACATCGGGGTTGTCGGCCGGCAGCCGCTCCATCAGCCGCACCATGTCGTAGCCCAGATAGCCGACCAGGCCGCCGGCCATCGGCGGCAGACTCTCCGGCAGGTCCAGCGTCGTCTCCGCCACCAGCGCGCGCAGGCTGTCCAGCGGCGCCGAGGTCTCGGGCAGGAACCGCCCGGGGTCGGCCGCGGCATTGCGGTTGATCTCCGCCCGGCCGGCGCGGCAGCGCCAGATCAGGTCGGGGTCCATGCCGATGATGGAATACCGCCCGCGCGCCGCCCCGCCCTCGATGCTTTCCAGCAGGAAGGAACAGGGCCGGCCATGGGCGAGCTTCAGGAAGGCGGCCACCGGGGTTTCCAGATCGGCGACGCCCAGGGTCCAGACCAGGCTGCCACGGCCGGACTCGTAGGCGGCGCGGAAGGCGGTGAAGCCGGGGGGGACGGAGATGGTCATCTTGGCCTCTCGGGCGGTGGGGAAGGCAGGGCCAGGGGATTTGCTCCTGGACCCAACTGGAGCCTCGGCCCCAGACCCCTTTCA
>DAICZL010000656.1 GCA_027311165.1 bacterium | reverse complement strand
GGGCTTGGGCTTGGGCTTGGGCTTGGGCTTCGTCCCCATCGCCCGTGCAGTCCGGGGCCCCCGCAGTGCCGGGAAGTCTCCCCCGCGGAAGGGGGTCTGGGGCAGAGGCCCCAGCGGAATGGCACGGGGTGGCGCCGTTCGGTCTTGTCTGATCGGCCCCTACCGGCCCGCGACCCCATCGCGAAACCCGCCAGCGCCTGGGCGGCGGACCGGCTGCTCCGGCGGCGGGGAACCGGCCAGGGAAACACCGATCCCGCTTCGGGACAGGCCGGCACCTGCCCGCTTCATGCGGGCAGGCGACGCACTCCGCTTCAGTCGGCCGCCAGCGCCATGGTCCTGCGGGCGATGATCTTGCCCACGTTATCCTCGATCGCGGCCGAGATCTGGTCGGCATGGTCGGCGAAGACATGGTCGGCACCGGCCAGGATCCGGTAATCGACCTGCACGTTCTTCTGGGTATTCAGCTTGTCCACCAGCTTGCGCACCGCCGGCTCGGGCACCAGCTCGTCGCGGTCGCCATGCAGCATCAGCCCGCCGCAGGGGCAGGGGGCGAGAAATCCGAAATCATAGTGGTTGGCCGGCGGCGCGACGCTGACCCAGCCCGAAATCTCCGGCCGGCGCATCAGCAGCTGCATGCCGATGAAGGCGCCGAAGGAATAGCCCGAGATCCACAGCCCGCCCGAATTCGGGTTGACCGCCTGCATCCAGTCGAGCGCCGCCGCGGCGTCGCTGATCTCGCCGAAGCCGCCGTCATAGCGGCCCTGGCTGCGCCCCACGCCGCGGAAGTTGAAGCGCATGACGGAAAATCCCAGCCGCTGGAACGACTGGTACATCGCATAGGTGATGCGATTGTTCATGGTCCCGCCCTGCAGCGGGTGCGGATGCAGGATCAGGGCGACCGGCGCGCCGGTCTCCTTGGAATGATGATAACGACCCTCAAGCCGGCCGTCTGGGCCGGCAAACATGACCTCAGGCATGGCGTTTCGAAACCCGTTCCCTGTCGTATCCGGCAGCACTCGGCCGGGGAATGCGCACCCGTGCCGCAACCGGTCCATGAACCAGACGATCACCCCGCGAGGCTCCTTGCTCCGGCCGTGCGGACCCTGATCGGAGCGGGCCGCGATTCCGCAGGTCTGTTCCGCCCTGGGGTCTTGTTGACCCGCAGGGGCGGTCGAACATAGCCTGATAGCGGCGCTCGGGCGCCGTGCGGATCGCAGCCGGTCCAATCCTTCCGCCCGATTCGCCACCTGATCCGGCCAACAGGATCGCGCGGCAAACCTTCGTGTCCGGCCAGTTGTCCCAGGATGAGCCTCCTACCCGGAACGCGCCGGACTATAGGTCTCTCGTTCGGTCTTTCATAATGGAATTGTCGCATGGCTTTCATGTTTCTGAGCGAAACCGTCCGGGCCTATCGCGAGCGCGATCCGGCCGCACGATCGGCGCTGGAAGTCATCCTGTGCTATCCCGGCCTTCATGCGCTGCTCTGGCACCGCATGGCGCACGCCTTGTGGCGGCGCGGCCTGCGGTTGCCGGGACGCTTCCTGTCACATCTGGGGCGATTCTTCACCGGGATCGAAATCCACCCGGGCGCGCAGATCGGCCGGCGGCTGATGATCGATCACGGCATGGGCGTGGTGATCGGCGAAACCACCGAGATCGGTGACGATGTCTATTTATATCACCAGGTCACTCTGGGCGGCACCAGCACCGCCCGCGGCAAGCGTCATCCCAGCGTGCGCAGCGGCGTGATCATCGGCGCCGGCGCCAAGGTGCTGGGGGCGATCACCATCGGCGAGAACGCCCGCATCGGGGCCAATGCCGTGGTGGTGCAGGACGTGCCCGCCGGCACCACCGTGGTGGGCATCCCGGCCCGGCCGGTGGAGCGCCGCGCTTCCGCCGGCCGCCGCCCCGCTTTCGATGCCTATGGCACGCCCTGCGACGGCACGCCCGACCCGCTGTTGTGCGAGATCGAGGGTCTGCGGGGCGAACTCGCCGAGCTCGAGGCGAAGGTGGCGCGGCTGGCCGCCGAACGCCCCCAGCGCCAGCCGGCCGCCGAATAGGGCATGGCCTATCTGGATGCCAACGCCGCCGAGACGCTGCGGCCCCAGGCGCGGGCGGCACTGCTCGCGGCGCTGGAGAGCACCGGCAATCCGGCCTCGGTCCATGCCGCCGGCCGCGCCGCGAGGCGGATCCTGGAAGACGCCCGCGAGGCGATCGCCGGCTGCTTCGGTGCGCGCCCGGCCGGGGTGGTGTTCACCTCCGGCGGCACCGAGGCCGCCGCCCTCGCGGTCCATGCGCTGTGCCCCGGCCGGCGGGTGCTGATCGGCGCCACCGAGCATGATGCGGTGCGCGCCGCCGCCGGCGCCGAGGCCACGATCCTGCCGGTGGACCGGAACGGCGTGGCCGACCTCGCCGCCCTGGAAGCCGCGCTGCGCGCCGGCCCCGCGCTGGTCTGCCTGATGCTCGCCAATAACGAGACCGGCACCCTCCAGCCGGTGGCGGAAGCGGCCTCGCTGTGCCGGCGGGAAGGCGCGGCGCTGTTCGTCGATGCGGCGCAGGCAGGCGGACGCATCGCCGTGGATTTCGCGGCGCTGGGCTGCGCGGCGCTCGCCCTGTCCTCCCACAAGCTGGGTGGACCGGCCGGGGCCGGGGCGCTGCTGCTCGCGCCCGACATCATCCGCCCGGCGCCGCTGATCGCCGGCGGCGGGCAGGAACGCGGCTGGCGCGGCGGCAGCCCGGCGCTGGCCGCGATCGCCGGTTTCGCCGCCGCCGCCAATGCCGCGACATCCGCCATGCAGGACGTATCCGCCCGGCTCGCCGCATTGCGCGACGCCGCCGAGCAGGCGGCGCGGGCGGCGGGCGGCGAGGTCTGCGGCGGCGGCGCGGCGCGGCTGGCCAATACCACCTGCCTCGCTTTGCCCGGGGTGCGGGCGGACGCGCAAGTGATCGCGCTCGATCTCGCCGGGGTGCGGGTTTCGGCGGGCGCCGCCTGCAGTTCGGGCAAGGTCGCGGCGAGCCATGTGCTGGCGGCGATGGGCCTCGGCCCGCTCGCCGGCCAGGCGATCCGCGTGTCGCTGCCGTGGAACGCCGCCCCCGCGGATGTCGAAGCCTTCGCCGGCGCCTATGCCGCCATGGCGGCAAGCCTGCGCCAGGGAAGGCTCGGCGAGAGCTCCGCCCCCGAC
>DAICZL010000427.1 GCA_027311165.1 bacterium | reverse complement strand
CAACCAGGGCGCCGGCGAGGTGCTGGGCCAGCATCTGCGCAGCTGGACCGACCGGCCTCTGCATCTGGTGGTGGGCATGAAGCAGGCCAAGGATGCCGCCGCCTTCCTGCGCCCGCTGCTCGAACCGGCCGCATCGGTCTGGGCGGTGGCGGAAGCGGGCCAGCACCTCGCCCTGCCGGTCGAGGCGATCATCGCGGCCTCTGGCTTTATCGCCCGCCCGGGCCCCACCGTCGCTACCACCTTGCGTCGTATTGCCGCCGAGGCGACCACGGCGCCGGCACGGGTGCTGATCTGCGGCAGCCTGTATCTGGCGGGCGAGATCCTGAAGGCCGACGCGGCCGGGGGCTCACCGATCGGCTCGGGGGAGTAAGGCAAGCCCTGAGGGCTCTGCCCTCTGAACTCCCGCTGGGGGCGGGCGCCCCCAGACCCGCATCCGTTGGAGCAATATCGCATCAGGTTGACTTCAACCGCGATAAAATTGCCAGACAAAACAAAGAGCTAGGGTGTGATCGGACCGCAAATCCGATCCGACCATTGCCGATCGCGCTCTGGCCCTGCCCCGCTGCGTTGCCATCCTGTGCCGGAGCGGGGCTTCCCGCGTCGCGGAAACGCCCACGATGTCGTGTACTTGTTCGCGGCGAGATCGCCATGTTAGGGAAATCGTGGCCTGGCCGGAAACGATCCGCCCGCCGAACCGGCCCGCGACGGCCGGCGCGCGCGGCGACCTGGACAGAGCGGTGCCCGCGAAGCGCCGCCTGCCGGTCCCCCCAGCCGGGACCCACCCGGCGCAACGGAGCATTCGATGTCCCTGGCACCCAGCATGGCAGCGCCGTCCCAGAACAGCGACCCGGCTGCCCGCGTTCCGGATGCCTCGGCGCATCCCCTGGGCACGCTCGCCGCGCTCGTGCTGGTCATGGCGATCGGCCTGGGGCTGCGGGTCTATCACCTGGGCGCCGCGTCGCTGTGGAACGACGAATTGTTCAGCCGCTTCTATCTCGACGCAGGCACCGACTTCATGTGGCACCAGGGCTTCCACGTGGAGACCACCCCGCCGACCTACTACACGCTGCTCTCTGCCTGGACAGAGCTGTTCGGCCGTTCGGCCGCGGCGCTGCGCTGGCCTTCGGTGATCTTCTCCACGCTGACCATTCCCCTGGTGTTCCTGCTGGGACGCGAGATCTCCGGCCGGACCTGCGGCCTGCTGGCGGCGCTGATCTTCGCCCTGGCGCCCATGGAGCTGTATTACGCCCAGGAAGCGCGGGCCTATGCGCTGCTGGGCCTGGCGGCGGCGCTGGCGCTGCTGGGGGGGGCATGGTTCCTGCGCACCCCCCGCGCAACCGGCGCCGCTGCCTGCTACCTGGCCGGGATCGCCGGGGCGATCTATGTCCATAATACCGCGGTGTTCCTGGCGGCGGCGAGCGCTGTCGCCGTCGGTCTGCATCTGCTGAGCGATCCGGCCTATCCCCTCGCTGTGCGCCTGCGGCTGTTCGGCCGCTTCGTCGCGATCAATGTCCTGGCGCTGATGCTGTGCCTGCCGGAGCTGCTGGCGATGCTGGGCATGGTGCAGACCAACCGGATGTCGTGGATGCTGCCGACCCGGCTGTGGGACGTGAAATACTCCCTGGCCACCCTGATCGCCGGGCCGGCCACGCTGTTGCACCCCGTCGCCGAGGCGGCTTCCCTGATGCTGGGCGCTGCCCTGCTGGTGGCGCTGCTGCGGATCCGCCCGGACCGGCGCGTGGTCACGGTGCTGATCGGCATTCCGGTGCTGGCCTTCGCGCTGCTCCTTGCCGCCAGCCTGCGCCAGCCGGTGCTGCTGCCGCGGCTGCTGGTCTGGATGTGGGTGCCGCTCGCCGTGCTGCTGGCCCATGCCCTGCTGGCCCGCCCGAAGCCCGACCGCGCGACGGTCGATCAGGCGGGCAAACGCCCGACGGTCGATCAGGCGGGCAAACGCCCGACACTCGCCCGGGCGGTCCTGGGGCTGGTCACCGTGCTGGTGCTGTCGGTGGGGCTGGGCTTTCAGCTCGCCCAGGACGCCACCGCGAAGGAGCCCTGGGGCCTGATGCTGCCACGCGTCGCGCCGCTGATCGCCTCGGCCGATCTGGTGGTGACCGGGCCATGGACGCAGCCAATGGCGCTCGCCTATGGCGGTGTCGATATGGCCAAGGTGCGCTACTGGTCCGAGGATATGCCGCCGACGATCGAGAACACCACGATCCGCGAACTGCTCGGCGTGAAGCCGATCAGCCGCGCCGACCTGATCGCTGCGATCCGCTCCGGCCAGCGCGTGCTGCTGATCCAGCGCAGCAAGGAATACGACTATCGCCAGGTGCTGGCCGGCTTGCCCCAGCCGCGTCAGGCGATCGACCAGCGCTGCTGGATGGCGGGGGACTGCCTGGGAGCGCTCTACTGGGCCCCCGATCCGTAGCGATTGCCGAGGCTGCCCCGTGAATGCCGGGTCCAGCCGCGCCGTTCACCTGGCAGGCCCCATGGACCAAGGGGGCAGAGCCCTGGCCTCGTCTGGAGCGGCAGCCGATCCGACAGACGATCGGCCATCGCGCCTGCTCTCTGTTTTGCCGGGCAACTTCATTCGATCAAATATTCCCATCTGATCGGATAGTGCCCAAGTGTCCCGATTCCGAAATTCGCAGCATTGAAATGTGGTCGGAACCGGGACACCAGCTCTTTGATTTCAGTGGCCCGCTGATCCCCGAAGTTCGCGGTGAGGAACCGCGAACTTCGAGGGCAGGACACTGGCGCAAGACCGGATCATGTTCGGTCATATCCCGCGTGCCTGACGGAGTCGGCGCACCCGCTTGCGCCGAAGTCCTGCAGGAGTGACCCGATGCGGTGCCGGACGGCCGAGATGGACCGCTCGTCGGCTTTTCGTAGCAGGGTCTTGAGCTTGGCGAAGACCATCTCGATCGGGTTCAGGTCCGGGCTGTAGGGCGGCAGGAACAGCAGATGCGCGGCGGCGATCCGCGCCAGCAGCCGGCCGCGTTCCGCCAACACGGCGAAGCGGCGGCGGCCCATCGGCTTGGCGGCCTGCTTGCCCGTGGCGCGATACTCTTTCGCCCACAAGATCACCGTCGACTTGTCGGGGTTGAGCAGCCTCGCCACGGCCCGGCGTGACCGGCCAGCCTCCACCAGAGCGATCGCGCGCTGACGCAGGTCCGATGAACAGGGTCTCGCCATGAGCTGCTGGCCTCCAGCCCAGCCAGCAGCTTGAATCGGATGCCGATCCGCGCCGGACTCCCGCGCCCACTCGATCCGGTCGGGTTATGCTCTAGGCCCGCCAGCTCCGATCCCGCCGGTCCAGCAGCCGCAGCATCGCCGGCCATTCCAGCTCTCCGAACGGACGGCGCGTGCCGGGCTGGTAGAGATGCACACTGTGCGCAACCACCGCGGGTGGCGGCAGGATCAGCTCCGTCCCGCCGGCCATCGCATCGACCTGGGCGCGGCAGGCCATCTCCAGCCAGTACATCGCGTTGAAAGCCTGCGCCGCGCTCGGTCCCACGGTCAGCAGGCCGTGGTTGCGCAGGATCATGCAGGCGGCATCGCCGAGATCGGCGACCAGCCGCGCCCGTTCGGCGGGGTCCACCGCGGGGCCCTCATAGGCATGGCTCGCGACCGGCATGCAGCGCATCGCCGTCTGGGTCAGCGCCAGCAGGCCGCACGCCATGGCCGAGACCGCCATGCCGGCGCGGGTATGGGTGTGGATCACGCAGGCGACGTCCGGGCGGGCCGCATGCACCGCGCTGTGGATGACATAGCCGGCCGGGTTGATGCCGATCCCCCGATGCGGGTTCAGCAGCACCTGCCCATCGAGGCTGATGGTGATCAGTGAGGACGCCGTGATCTCCTCGTACATCCAGCCGAACGGGTTGATCAGCAGCCGCCCGGCCTCGCCGGGGATGTGCAGGGTCACATGGTTGTAGATCAGATCGCTCATGCCGAAGACCGCCAGCAGCCGGTAGACGGCGGCACAGTCCAGCCGCGCCTGCCATTCGGCGGCGGAAACCTTCTGGCGCAGCCCGGCTCCGGTCTCGGCCATGACGTTCTCCTTCCCCGCGTCAGGCGGCGAGCGCCCTGCCGAACACGGCCGGATCGACATTGCCGCCGCTGATCACCACCCCCACCACCTTGCCTTTGGCTGCGAATTTCCCGGCCAGCAATGCTGCCAGGCAGACCGCGCCGCCGGGTTCCACCACCAGCTTCAGGTGGCGGAAGGCGAAGGCGATCGCCGCCAGCACCTCGGCGTCGGTCACCACGATGCCGCCGGCCAGATGGTCGCGGTTGATGGCGAAGGTCAGTTCGCCGGGCATGGGGGCCATCAGCGCATCGCACAGGCCTGACCCGCCGGGCGGATTGGCCAGGCGCTGCCCGGCGGCGAGCGAGCGGGTGGTATCGTCCCAGCCCGCGGGTTCCACCGCGAAGACCTGCGTGGCCGGCGACACCCCGGCCATCGCCAGCGCGCAGCCGGCGATCAGCCCGCCCCCGCCGGTGCACACCAGCAGCGCATCGAGCCGGAGGCCGGCCTTCTCGGCATCCGCCGCGAGTTCCAGCGCCAGCGTGCCCTGTCCGGCGATCACGTGGGGGTGGTCGAAAGGCGGGATCAGCGCGGCACCGGTGCGCGCGGCGAAGCCCGCCGACAGTGCCTCCCGGTCATCGCGCGTGCGGTCATAGGTGACGATCTCGGCGCCCCAGGCGCGGGTGCTGTCGGCCTTGATGCGGGGCGCGTCCGCCGGCATGTACACCCGCGCTGTAAGGCCCTGGGCGGCGGCGGCACAGGCGGTGGCCTGGCCGTGATTGCCCGAGGAATGGGTCACCACGCCGGCGCGGCGCGCATCCGGGCCCAGCTGCAGAATGGCATTGGTGGCGCCACGCAGCTTGAAGCTGCCGGTGCGCTGCAGCGGCTCGGCCTTCAGCAGCACGGTGGCGCCGGTGCGCGCGTCCAGCGCCTCGTTACGCAGCATCGGGGTACGCAGGATGTGGCCGGCCAGCCTGGTCCCCGCGGCGGCGACGTCTTCGAAACTGGGCTGGAGCATGGGGCGGTTCCGGAGGTTGATCACCCCAGGCTAGCCCGGAATCCCCGGGCGGAACATGAGCGGCGCGATCAGGCCTGGCGGTGGGGGGGGCGATGCCGGGCAGTCTTGGCATCGGCCTTTCGCAGGGAGGACCAGGGCGCTGCCCGCATTTCCCAAGGGGGAATGAGGCCGGGGCTTCATCGGCAAGGACAGCGGACTTGCCGGCGAGGGTCTGGCGAATCCCGAGGGGCTATCGGCCGGCACCAGGGCGTTGCTTCCGTCATGGGTGAGGCTCGATGCTGGCCGGAACGGCTTGAAGTCCGGCCTCCAGGATTGTGCGGGTCGCGCCTGACGGAGCTCGGGGGGGGAATTGCATTCGATGCGGTTTTCGCCGGAAGCGGGCAGCGGACCGGCAGGGACAAGTTGCCGGTGAGGACGGGTGGGTGACCGTCCGGTTCCGGAACGTCCCCGGCCCGCAGCGGAGGGTGGCCGGTCGGTGAGCGTGGTCTGCACGCCTTCGGCACGGGTTCGCGCTGCGGCCAGATGCCGGCGCAGGCTGCCCGATCCGCCGCAGGCAGTTGATCCATCGAGAGGGTTTCACCGACGAATGCTGACCCATGAGTGCTGACCTGGATGAGTGCTGACCGGGATGAGTGCTGACCGGCATGAGTGCTGACTGGCCGATCCGCGCGCCCTGATCGCCCCGGATGGGCGCTGATCCTGACGCGCTTCTGTCCACCGGATGCGGGTCCGGGAACCTCGGGTTCCTTGCGGCTGTCCCCTTTGGTCCGGGGACGGGCGCGCCGGCCTTCTCTATCCCTTATTCCGCAGCAGCCGCGCCTTGTCGCGCTGCCAGTCCCGCGCCGCGATGGCGTGGCGCTTGTCGGCTTTCTTGCGCCCCTCGGCCAGGCCCAGCAGTACCTTGGCCCGGCCGCGATCGTTGAAATGGATCTGCAGCGGCACCAGCGTTGCGCCGTCGCGTTTCACCGCCCCCAGCAATTCGTTGATCTGGCGGTGCTTCAGCAGCAGCTTGCGGGGTGCCCGGGGTTCGAAGCGCGACAGCACGCCGCCCTGGTATTCCGGGATATAGGCGTTGAACAGCCACATCTCGCCATCGCGCTCGCCGGCCCAGGCCTCGGTCAGCGTCGCGCGGCCATGGCGCAGGGACTTCACTTCCGGCCCCTTCAGCACCATTCCGGCCTCGACCGTGCCCTTGATCGTGTAATCGAACCGCGCCTTGCGGTTCTGCGCCGCGATACCGTGGGAGATCAGCCCGGATTTGCGCTTGGTCTTCTGTTCGGCCATCGGCTCAGTTCAGCAGCCCGGCTTCGACCATGGCGGCGCGCACCATCTCGCGGGTTGCCGCGGTCGGGGGGGCGATCGGCAGGCGGCAGGTTCCGGCGCCGTAGCCGAGCAGGCTCGCGGCATATTTCACCGGCCCGGGATTGGTCTCGGTGAACATCGCGTCATGCAGTGACAGCAACCGGTCCTGGATCGCGATCGCCTCGTCGACCCGGCCGGCCTGCCAGGCCACATGCATCTCGCTCAGCGCTCGCGGGGCGATGTTGCCGGTCACGCTGATGCAGCCATCGCCGCCGGCGGCCAGGAAGGCGAGCGCGGTGTGGTCCTCGCCGGACAGCTGGCAGAACCCGGCGCCGCAGGCGCGGCGCGTGTGGAGCGGGCGGGCCAGATTGGCGGTCGCGTCCTTGACGCCGACGATATTGGGATGGCGGGCGAGCCGTCCCATCGTCTCGGGGGTCATGTCCACGACGCTGCGGCCGGGAATGTTGTAGATCACCACCGGCAGATCGACCGCCTCGGCGATCGCCGAGAAGTGCAGGAACAGCCCTTCCTGGGTCGGTTTGTTGTAATAGGGGGTCACCACCAGGGCCGCGTCGGCGCCGGCCTGGCGGGCGTGGCGCGTGAGGTCGATCGCCTCGGCGGTGCTGTTGGACCCGGCGCCGGCGATCACCGGCACCCGCCCGCGCGCCACCGCGATGGTGATCTCGACCACCCGCTTGTGCTCGTCATGCGACAGGGTGGGCGATTCGCCGGTGGTGCCGACCGGCACCAGGCCGTGGGTGCCCTGCTCGATCTGCCAGTCCACGAAAGCCTCGAGCGCGGCCTCGTCGAGCGTGCCGTCGGCGCGCATCGGTGTGATCAGGGCGACCAGATTCCCCTTGAACATGGCGCTCTCCCCCTCTGTCTTGCCTGGTGCGCAGTCCCTTGCAGACCTTGCGGTTCCTGATCGGGTCCAGGCTGCACCGGCCCGAGGATGAGGTGCAGCTGTGACGCCTTCGGATCCCGACCGTCTGCATCGGTCGCTGCACCGGCGTGTCCTCCGGGTCCAGGCTGGAACCGGAAGCCGGGCAAGCTAGGCGCGCGGGGGATGCGCCGCAACCCTGGCTGGGGCAGGATGGTGTCATGCAGATCCATCGCCCGTTCCCGCTGCTGCTGGTGCTGACCGCTGCCCTGGTGGCCGCAACCTGGCCCGCTGCCCAAGCCCGGATGATCCCGGCCCGGCAGCTTCCCGCCCCGCTGCTGGTGCAGGCGGCGACGCCCCCCATGGAGATCAGGCCCAAGGGGGCTGTCCCCCTCGGCCCCTCCACCCTGGTGGCTGCGAGGCCGCCGGCCCCGGGGCCGGCCCCGGCGTCGGATGTGATGGCCGCGGTGCGGGCCGGCGCGTGGGATGCGGCCACGGCGGCCGCTGCGGCCTATCCGGACCCGGTGGCGGCCAAGCTGGTCACCTATTACCGGCTGCTCAGCCCCGGCGCCGGCTCGCTGGACGAGATCAACCGCTTCATGACCGACAATCCGGACTGGCCGGCGCAGGAGACGCTGGCGCGGCGACGCGACGAGGCGCTGGCAAGCGAGCCCGATGATCCGACGGCCCTCGCGGCCTGCGTCGCCAACCCGCCCCGCCTGCCCGGCGCCGCGCTCCGCTGCGCCGGCGCCTACGCCCAGGCCGGTCAGGCCGGGAAGGCGGCGGAGGCGGCGCGGCAGGCCTGGATCGGCGGCCTGACCGAGCCCGCGGCCGAAGCGGCGTTCCTGCGCCAATGGGAGCCGATGATCACCAGCGCCGATCAGTGGCTGCGCTTCGACCGGCTGGACTGGGACAACGAGCTGGCCGCCGCCGCCCGCCAGGTGGCGCGCCTGCCGTCCGGGCAGCGCAAGCTGGCGGAGGCGCGGCTGGCGCTGCGCCACGACGACCCCAAATCCGCCGCCCTGATCGCCGCCCTGCCAACCGACCAGCGCCGCGATCCCGCGCTGGTGCTGGACCAGGCGCGGGCGCTGCGCCGAGCCGGCCAGGACGAGGCCGAGCAGGCGCTGTTCCGCGCCGCCGGCGCTGCGGCGGAACGCGCGGCGCCGGAACCGAGGCGGCCGCAGTTCTGGACCGAGCGCAACCTGCTCGCCCGGCGGCTGCTGCGCGAGGGTGACGCCGAAGGCGCCTACGCCGTCGCCGCCGGCCACGCCCAGACCGCGGCCGAGCCGGCGGCGGAGGCCGAGTTCCTGGCCGGGTTCATCGCGCTGCGCCGGCTGCACCAGCCGGCCCGCGCGGCCCGGCATTTCACCACCCTGGCCGAATTGTCGCGCGCCGCCATCACCCAGGGCAGGGCGCTGTACTGGCTGGGCCGCGCCCACGCCGCCGCCGGGGCGGACGCCAGGCCCGACTACGCCCGGGCCGCCGCCTATGTGACGACCTTCTATGGCCAGCTCGCGGCGCTGGCGCTCGACCCCGACCCGGCGGCGCTGAACGCGCGCATCGCCGCGCTGCACGATCCTGGCTGGGACCGCGACCGGGTGCTGGGCTTCGCCGAGCGCGAGGTGACCCGCGCCGCGGCCTTCCTGATCGCCTGGGGCGAGCCCCGCCGGGCGCACGCCTTCATCCTGCGGCTGGACGAGCTGGCGCCCGATCCCACCGACCGCTCGCTCGCGGCACGCCTCGCGCTCGGGCTCGGCGTGCCGGACCAGGCGGGGGCGGTGGCGCGCCTGGCCGGGCGCGACGTGGTGATGCTGGCCGAAAGCGGCTGGCCGGTGGCGATCACCGCGCCGGGCGGACCGGTGGAGCCGGCGCTGACGCTCGGCATCGTGCGCCAGGAGAGCAGCTTCGATGTGCAGGCGGTCAGTCCGTCCGGCGCGCGCGGGCTGATGCAGCTGATGCCGGCGACCGCGACCCAGGTGGGGCGGCAGATCGGCACGCCGGTGGCGCTGGCGGCGCTGACCAGCGAGCCCGAGCTGAACATCCATCTGGGCACAAGCTATCTGCAGATGATGCTGGACCAGTTCCAGGGCTCGGTGCCGCTGGCGGTCGCGGCCTATAATGCCGGGCCCGGC
>DAICZL010000633.1 GCA_027311165.1 bacterium | reverse complement strand
GTCCTGGGATGCCGGCAAGCCCGGCGACCTCGACGACGAGATCCCGTTCTGACCCGCCGATCCCCCGGTCCAGCTGAAACGAGCACAGAGTGAGCGACACGCCCGCCCCACCGCCCGCCCCACCGACCCCTGGCGCGCCGGAAGACCTGCACCCGGTGACCATCGAGGAGGAGATGCGCCGCTCCTACCTCGACTACGCCATGTCGGTGATCGTCGCCCGCGCCCTGCCGGATGCGCGCGACGGGCTGAAGCCGGTGCACCGGCGCATCCTCTACGCCATGCGCGACTCCGGCTGGACGCCCGACAAGGCCTATGTGAAATCCGCCCGCGTGGTCGGCGACGTGATGGGCAACTACCACCCCCATGGCGGCGATGCGATCTACTACGCGATGGTGCGGCTGGCGCAGAATTTCTCGCTGCGCCTGCCGCTGATCGACGGGCAGGGCAATTTCGGCTCGATCGACGGCGATCCGCCGGCGGCGATGCGCTACACCGAGGCCAGGCTGGCGCGCTCGGCGATGTTCCTGCTGGAGGACATCGACAAGGACACGGTGGATTTCCAGCCGACCTACGACGAGAGCGGCAAGGAGCCGCTGGTGCTGCCGGCGAGCTTCCCCAACCTGCTGATCAACGGCGCCGACGGCATCGCGGTCGGCATGGCGACCAACATCCCGAGCCATAATCCCGGCGAGATCATCGATGCCACACTGGCACTGATCGCCGAGCCGGATCTTTCGCTCGAGGAATTGATGCGCATCGTGCCCGGCCCGGACTTCCCCACGGGAGGGATCATCCTCGGCCGGTCGGGCATCCGGTCCGCCTTCGAGACCGGGCGCGGCTCGCTGATGATCCGTGCCCGCGCCGAGATCGAGGACATCCGCCGCGACCGCCAGGCGATCGTGGTGAGCGAGATCCCCTACCAGGTCAACAAATCGACGCTGCTGGAACGCATCGCCGATCTGGTGCGCGCCAAGACCATCGAGGGCATCTCCGACCTGCGCGACGAGAGCGACCGCTCCGGCATGCGGATCGTGATCGAACTGAAGCGCGACGCCACCGCCGAGGTGGTGCTGAACCAGCTCTACCGCTTCACCCAGCTGCAGACCAGTTTCGGGGTGAACATGCTGGCGCTGGATGGCGGCCGGCCGCGGCTGATGGGGCTGAAGGAGCTGCTGCGCTGCTTCATCAGTTTCCGCGAGGACGTGATCCTCCGCCGCGCCCGCTTCGAGCTGGCCAAGACCCGCGAACGCGGCCATCTGCTGGTGGGCCTCGCGATCGCGGTCGCCAATATCGACGATGTGATCCGGCTGATCCGCGCCAGCGCCGATGCCGCGGCGGCGCGGGCGGCGCTGATGCAGCGCGACTGGCCGGCCGCCGATATCGGCGTGCTGCTGGCGCTGATCGACGACCAGGGCAACCAGGTCGCTTCCGACGGGACGGTGCGGCTGACCGAGGCGCAGGCGCGCGGCATCCTGGAATTGCGGCTGCAGCGGCTGACCGGGCTCGAGCGCGAGAAGATCGAGCAGGAGCTGACCGAGGTGGGCGCGCGTATCCGCGAGCTGCTCGACATCCTGGGCTCGCATGTCCGGCGGATGGAGGTGATGCGCGAGGAACTGGCCACCGCCCGCGCCGCTCTGGCGAGCCCCCGCCAGACCGAGATCGCCGAAGCGGCGGCCGATCAGGACGACGAAAGCCTGATCGAGCCCGGGCAGATGGTGGTGACCATCACGCGCGACGGCTTCATCAAGCGCACGCCGCTGGAGACGTTCCGCCAGCAGAACCGCGGCGGGCGCGGCCGCACCGGCGCCGGCACCCGCGGCGATGACGTGGTGACGCGCAGCTTCAATGCCCATACCCATCAATGGGTGCTGTTCTTCAGCAGTGGCGGCAAGGCGTTCCGCGAGAAGGGCTGGCGCCTGCCGGAAGCCGGCCCCACCGCCAAGGGCCGCGCGCTGGTGAACCTGCTGCCGGAACTGGGATCGGACGGCATCACCACGGTCCTGCCGCTGCCCCAGGACGAAAGCCTGTGGGACAGCCTGCACCTGGTGTTCGCGACCGCCAGCGGCAATGTCCGGCGCAACCGGCTGTCGGATTTCCGCAACGTCCGCGCGAGCGGCCTGATCGCCATGGACCTCGACGCTGGCGACCGGCTGATCGGCGTCGCCACCTGCCGCGAGGGCGATGACGTGCTGCTGGCCACCCGCGGCGGGCGCTGCCTGCGCTTCCAGATCTCGGATGACACGCTGCGGGTGTTCGCCGGACGCAAGAGCGACGGCGTGCGCGGCATCAGGCTGCCCGCGGGGGATGAGGTGATCAGCCTGTCGGTGCTGCGCCATGTCGAGGCGAGCAGCGACGAGCGCGCCGCCTATCTGAAGATCTCGGCGGCGAAGCGGCGAAGCGGCGAGGACGAGGCCGAGCCGGACCCGCCGGTCGAGACCGAGGACGCGGCCGAGGACCCGGTGGCGGAGATCGCGCTGGCGGGCGAGCGGATCGCCGAGCTGGAAGCGGCGGAGGAATTCCTGCTGGCGGTCACCGATGGCGGCTTCGGCAAGCGCTCCTCGGCCTATGAGTACCGGGTGACCGGCCGCGGCGGGCTCGGGATCGTCAACATCACCCTGTCGGCGCGCAATGGCCGCGCCGTCGCGGCGACCTTCCCGGTGCGCGGGGGTGATGACGTGATGCTGGTGACCGATGCCGGGCGGCTGATCCGCGTGCCGGGGGATCAGGTGCGCATCACCGGACGCCAGGCGATGGGGGTGACGCTGTTCCGCCTGGACGGGGCGGAACGGGTGACCAGCGTGTTCCCGGTGCTCGAGGATGTCGCCGCCGATGAGCCCGAGGAGGGGGCGCCCGGAGCGGGGAGGCAGGATCCCGCCGGGGAGGACGGCGCCGATGGCTGAGGTCCGAGGGCCGCGCGTCGGCCTCTATCCCGGTACGTTCGATCCGGTCACCAACGGCCATCTCGACATCATCGCCCGGGCCGCGCGCATGCTGGACCGGCTGGTGGTTGGGGTTGCCACCAATGTTGGCAAGACGCCACTGTTCGGCATCGAGGAGCGGGTGGAGCTGGTGCGCGCCGAGACCGAGGTGATCGCCCGGCGCGCCGGATCGGTGATCGAGGTACGCAGCTTCGCCAGCCTGCTGATCGATTTCGCCCGCGAACTGGGCGCTTTCGTCATCGTGCGCGGGCTGCGCGCGGTGTCGGATTTCGATTACGAGTTCCAGATGGCCGGGATGAACGCGCGGCTTGATCCGGAGATCGAGACGGTGTTCCTGATGGCGAGCGAGCGCCACCAGTTCATCTCCTCCCGCCTGGTCAAGGAGGTGGCACTGCTGGGCGGCGATATCGCCTCGTTCGTGCCGCCGCTCACGCTGGAGCGCACGCTGGGCCGCGTGCGCGGCTGATCATAAAGGCACATTGCCTGCAACACCGGAGGGAAGCATGCGTCGTCGCACGCTGATCGCCTTGCCCATCGCCACGAGCCTGATTGCCGCAACCCTGATTGACGGAGCCGTCATGACCGAAGCCGCCACCCCGCCCGATCCGGAAAACACCCTGTATATCGACCTCAAGGACGGGCGGGTGGTGATCCAGATGCTTCCCGATCTGGCCCCCAAGCACGTGGCGCGGATCAAGGAACTGGCGCGCGAGGGCTTCTACGACAACACGCCGTTCCACCGCGTGATCGACGGGTTCATGGCCCAGGGCGGCGATCCGACCGGCACCGGCACCGGCGGCAGCAAGCTGCCCGACCTGCCGGCCGAATTCACCAACAACGCGCATTTCCTGCGCGGCACGGTGGGCATGGCGCGCACCAACAATCCCAACAGCGCCAACAGCCAGTTCTTCATCTGCTTCGCCCCGGCGCCGTTCCTGGACGGCAAGTACACGATCTGGGGACGGGTGATCCAGGGCATGGACGTGGTGGACAAGATCAAGAAGGGCGCCGGCGACAGCGGCTCGGTGCAGAACCCCGACCGGATCATCCATATGCGTGTTGCCGCCGACGTGAAGGGCTGAGGGGCCGGTCTGGGGGCAGCCGGGCAAGGCCGCAGGGCTTTGCCCTTCGGGCCAGGGGTTGAAGCTTTGGCCCACCTCGCCTTTTTCCGGGCGGCTTGACGCTGTCCCCGGCTTGGCGTTCAAGGCGCTGCGCGCGAGAGCCCGTAGCTCAGCTGGTAGAGCACGAGACTTTTAATCTTGGGGCCGTGGGTTCGAGTCCCACCGGGCTCACCATCGCGCAGTTCCGCCGGCATTCGCGGTCCGGCTCCGTCCGGGGCGTCCGGTGGTGCGGCCCCGGTCTCGCTCCCGACCGAGCCAGAGCGGTCGATGGAGCGGCAGCGCGCGGTTCGGCTTATGGCCCGAGCCGCTTCAGGAACGCCGCGCGATCCGGCTCGGCTTCGATATGAGCGGCCAGCCGCGCCCATAGCTCGGCCCGATCGGCTGCCTGCTCCGCCGCGCGTTTCACCAGGATGCGCGCGATCGGCCCGACATGGCGCGTCAGTTCGCGCTGTGCCCGCTCCAGCTCCTCAGGGGCGATGGCCGGCGAGGCCGAGGGGCCGGTGAGCGATGCTGGGCGGATCGCGCTCAGGCGCAGCGCGGTGCCGGTGACGCCGGTGCTCATCTCGCGCAGGAAGCTGCTGCGATCGGCGGGATTCTCGATGCCGCGGGCCACATGGGCGCAGAGCTCGTCCACCGAGGCCGTGTGCCGCGCGGCATTGCGCACCAGGTGCCCCGAGATCGGGCCGAGATAGCGGGCGAGCTGACGTTCGATCGTGCCCAGTATCGCGCTGTCGGTCACTTCCCCCCCGGCAGTGCCGGAAGCTGGTTCGCTGGGTCCCGATCCCAAGGGTCCCGATCCCAGGGGTCCCGATCCCAGGGGGCTCGATCCCAGGGGGCTCGATCCCAGGGGGCTCGATCCCA
>DAICZL010000620.1 GCA_027311165.1 bacterium | reverse complement strand
ATCGGCGATTGCACGGCGGCGGCGTTGGGGCGGAGGGATGCGGGCATGGGTTGAAGGCGGTCCGGCGTTTCCCTAATGTGCGCGGAGCTTAGGGAGACCCGCTCCGGGGTGCAACGCCACCCCGGCACGGGTGTGGCGCGTGCCCGGGCTCAGCCACCCCACATCTCACGACAGGGAATGCCGGCCGGATGGACAGTTTGGAAGCAAACAAGGCGATCGCCGCAGTGCTGACCGCCGGCATCGCCTTCATGGTGGCCGGCCTGATCGGCGAGACGCTGGTGCGCGAACAGCGGCCGGCCCAATCGGCGATCAAGGTGGCGACCGCCGCCGCGCCGGAAGCGGCTGCCCCGGCCGCGCCGGCTGCCCCGGCCGCGGTGCCGATCGCGACGCTGCTCGCCTCGGCCGACCCCGCTGCCGGCAAGGCCACGGCGCAGAAGCTGTGCGCGGTCTGCCACACCTTCGACGAGGGCGGCAAAGCCGGCATCGGCCCCAATCTCTACGGCGTGGTCGGCGGCCCGCACGCGCATATGGCCGGGTTCAACTACTCGGACGGGATGAAGGCGAAGGCCGGGCCCTGGACCTTCGACGAGCTGAACGAATGGCTGACCAAGCCCTCGGCCTATGTGCCGGGCACGCGGATGGCCTTCGCCGGAATTTCCAGCGACAAGGACCGCGCGAACGTGATCGACTATCTGCACACGCTCGCGGCCAGTCCGGAACCCCTGCCCGCCCCGCCCAAGTAGCGGGACGATGATCGGCCTTGCAGCGTCCGGCCCCGGCGTGGGTGATCCCGTCCCGACCGGCCCCAGCGCGGCCGACCCCGTCCTGGCCGCCCCCGTATGGGCCGACCCTGGCGCGGCCGACCGCCTGGTCGCGGCGGCGGAGGCAGCAGCGGATGTGGCCGCCGCGGTGGTGCGGCCGTTCTTCCGCGCGGGGCTTCCCGCCGACCTCAAGGACGATGCGAGCCCGGTCACCATCGCCGACCGCACCGCCGAGCAGGCGATGCGCGCGGTGCTGGCAGGACGCTTCCCGGATCATGGCATCCTGGGCGAGGAATTCGGCCTGGACCGGCCGCAGGCGCGGCTGCGCTGGGTGCTCGACCCGATCGACGGCACCCGCGCCTTCCTGACCGGCCGGCCGATGTTCGGCACGCTGATCGGGCTGCTGGACGGGGACCGCCCGATCCTGGGGGTGATCGACCAGCCGGTGACCGGGGAACGCTGGATCGGCGTCGCCGGGCAGCGCACGCGGTTCCGCGCGACGCTGGGCGGCACCGCCGGCACCCGGTCCTGCGCGACCCTCGCCGCCGCGGAACTGTCCTGCACCAGCCCGGAGATGCTGGGCGCCGACCTGCCGCGCTGGCAGCGCCTGGCCGGGGCGGTGCGCCGCGTGAGCTATGGCGGGGATTGCTATGCCTATGGCCTGCTGGCGCTGGGCCAGATCGACGTGATCGCCGAGGCCGATCTGAAACTCTGGGACTGGGTGGCGCTGGTCCCGGTGATCGAAGGCGCCGGCGGCCGCCTGACCGACTGGGAAGGCCAGACGCTGCGCCCGCAGGGCGATGGGCGGGTGCTCGCCGTCGGCGATCCGTCTCTGCTCGGGCCGGCGGTGGCGCTGCTGCGCGGGTAGCGCGCCGGTCGCACAAGGTGCCCCTGGGGCAGGTCCGATCCGCTCCTGGATGAGACAAGGCCAGGGCTTTGCCCTGAACCCGCCAGGGACCAGCGCCCCCCTGAGCCATCGGGCCCGGCATTGCCTCGGGGCTTCCCGCATCGAAAGTGGCCAGGCCGCTGGCCCGTGGCCGGTCCCCCGGACGGGAGAGGGGGGCAGAGCGCTCGCCCTCCCGGCAAAGGCGCGATGGCAACTCTGGCGGGTCGCGCCGGCGGCACCAGTTGGCGAGGGTGTTGGCGCGCGCCAGGATGACGTCCCCGCCTGGCTGTGGCATGCGGGTCTATCTGGGTGCCGGATCACGGAGGATCGCTCGTGCGCAGTCTCGCCTGCCTGTTCGCCCTGCTTCTGGCCCTCTCGCCCGGTCACGACGCGCGCGCCGGCGATGCGGCGCCGGTCACCCGCACCCACGGCATCTCCACCGTCGGCACCCCGGCGCTGCCGGCGGATTTCCCCTCTTTCCCCTGGGTCAACCCCGACGCGCCCAAGGGCGGCGAGGTAGCGCTGTCGGAAGTCGGCACCTTCGACAGCTTCAATCCCTTCATCGTGCGCGGCACGCCGGCGGGCGGGGTCTCGCGCGTGTTCGACACTCTGCTGAAGCCCAATGCCGACGAGGCCAGCACCGCCTACGGCCATCTCGCCGCGACCGTCGAGCTGCCGGCCGACCGCAGCTGGGTAGCCTTCGAACTGCGCCCGGAAGCCCGCTTCAACGACCACAGCCCGGTCACCGCCGAGGACGTGGCGTGGACCTTCGACACGCTGCGCACCAAGGGCCGCCCGTTCTACCGGCAATACTACGCCGACGTGGCCGAGGCCGTGGCCGAATCCCCGACCCGGGTGGTGTTCCATTTCAAGACCAGCAAGAACCGGGAACTGCCGCTGATCATCGGCGAGATGCCGGTGCTGCCCAGGCATTGGTGGGAGGGCCGCGATTTCACCAGGCCGCTGACCGACCCGCCGCTCGGCTCCGGCCCCTACCGGGTCGGCGCGTTCGAATTCGGCCGCACCCTGTCCCTGGTGCGGGTGGCCGACTGGTGGGCGGCGAACCTGCCCACCGGGCGGGGGCTGAACAATTTCGATACCATCCGAACCGAGTATTTCCGCGATGCGACGGTGGCGCTGGAGGCGTTCAAGGCCGGCCAGATCGATTTCCGCGAGGAGAACATCGCCAAGCAATGGGCCACCGCCTACGACTTTCCCGCCCTGCGCAAGGGTCTGGTGAGGAAAGAGGAGATCCGCCACCATCTGCCCACCGGCATGCAGGGCTTCGTGATGAACACCCGCCGGCCGCTGTTCAGGGATTCGCGGGTGCGCCAGGCCCTGGCGATCGTCTTCGATTTCGAATGGGCCAATGCCAACCTGTTCTATGGCGCCTATACCCGCACCGATTCGTATTTCAGCAACAGCGAGTTCGCCTCCTCCGGCCTGCCGCAGGGCGACGAACTCGGCCTGCTGGAGCCGTTCCGCGACAAGCTGCCGCCCGGCCTGTTCACCGAGGCCTTCAAGCTTCCCGTCACCGACGGATCGGGCAACAACCGCGAGCAGCTGCGCCAGGCCCTGGTGCTGCTGAAGCAGGCCGGCTGGGAGGTGAAGGACCGCAAGCTGGTCGATGCCGGGGGGCAGCCCTTCAGTTTCGAGATCCTGCTCGATCAGCCGGCCTTCGAGCGGGTGGCGCTGCCCTATGTGCAGTCGCTCGCGCGGCTCGGCATCGAGGCGCATGTGCGCACCGTCGATCCGGCGCAGTTCCAGAAATTGTCGGATGCCTATGATTTCGACATGACGGTGACGGTGTTCGGCGAGAGCGACAGTCCCGGCAACGAACAGACCGGCTACTGGACCTGCGGCGCGGCGTCGCAGGAGGGCGGCGATAATCTGGCGGGGGTGTGCGATCCGGTGGTGGACGCGCTGGTGGACAAGGTGGTGAACGCGCCCGACCGCCCGGCGCTGCTGGCCGCGACCCACGCGCTCGACCGGGTGCTGCTGTGGGGCTGGTACGTGGTGCCGCACTGGCACACCCAGGTGATCCGCGCCGCCTGGGGGGACCGCTTCGCCCGCCCTGCCCAGCCGGTGCGCACGGGGATCGTGTTCGACGACTGGTGGCTGGACCGCGCCCGCGCCGAAGCGACCGACGCCGCCCGCCGCGCCGGGAACTGAGACGCGCATGGGCGCCTATCTGCTGCGCCGGCTGGTGCTGGTGATCCCGACGCTGTTCGGGATCATCGCGATCAATTTCGCCGTGGTGCAATTCGCCCCCGGCGGGCCGGTCGAACAGATGATCGCCGAGTTGCGCGGCAAGGGCGCCGGCGTCACCGGCCGCATCACCGGCCAGGGCGCGCGCGAGGCGGCCGGCCCATCGGAGTCCGGCGCGTCCGGCTATCGCGGGGCGCGCGGGCTCGATCCGGCGATCGTCGCCGATATCCGCAAGATGTTCGGGTTCGACAAGCCGGCCTGGCAGCGCTTCCTGGAGATGGTGGGGAATTATCTGCGCTTCGATTTCGGCCGCAGCTTTTTCCGCGACGAGAGCGTGCTGCGGCTGGTGGCGCAGAAGATGCCGGTCTCGATCTCGATCGGCCTGTGGTCCACGCTGCTGATCTATCTGGTCTCGATCCCGCTCGGCATCAGCAAGGCGGTGCGCGACGGCTCGCGCTTCGATGTGGCCTCCAGCGCGGTGGTGCTGGTGGGCTACGCCATTCCGGGCTTCCTGTTCGCGATCCTGCTGGTGGTGCTGTTCGCCGGGGGCAGCTTCGTGCAGTGGTTCCCGTTGCGCGGCCTTACCAGCGAGGGGGCGGAGTTCTGGCCCTGGCCGGCGCGCATCGGCGATTATCTGTGGCACATGGTGCTGCCGACCGTGGCGCTGGTGGCGGGCGGCTTCGCCAGCCTGACCATGCTGACCAAGAACTGCTTCCTGGAGGAGATCCGCAAGCAATACGTGCTGACCGCCCGCGCCAAGGGGGCCGGGGAAACCCGCGTGCTGTATGGCCATGTCTTCCGCAACGCCATGCTGCTGATCGTGGCCGGGTTCCCGCAGGCGTTCATCGGGATCTTGTTTTCCTCCGCGCTGCTGGTCGAGATCGTGTTTTCCCTCGACGGGCTTGGGCTGCTGGGCTTCGAGAGCACGATCAGGCGGGATTATCCGGTTATGTTCGGCACGCTGTACATGTTCACGCTGCTCGGTCTGGTGATGCAGATCATCGGCGATCTGATGTACACCGTGGTCGATCCAAGGATCGATTTCGCGAGGCGCGGTTGAAGCCGCCCGGTTCGCGTAACCCGTCCGGATGCGGGTCCAGGGAGCGCTGCTCCCTGGCGGGTCCAGGGCAGAGCCCTGGCCTTGGCTGCTGATGCCCC
>DAICZL010000611.1 GCA_027311165.1 bacterium | reverse complement strand
GGGGCCGGTCAGGGCGCCTGCGGCGACGGGGGCCGGTCAGCCGGCCGCCAGGGACTCGATCTCGGCGCGCAGCACGGCTTCGGGGATCTCGCGCGCCCAGCGGGCCCGCAGGTCCACCGCGGCGGCGAGCAGCGCCCGATAGGTCTCCCGCGGGACCTCCAGGGTTCCGAACTGCGCCAGGTGGGTGGTGACGAACTGGGTGTCAAGCAGCCGGAAACCGCACAGCCGCAGCCGCGCGACCAGGTGCACCAGCGCCACCTTGGAAGCATCGCGCGCCACGCTGAACATGCTCTCGCCGAAATACACGCCCCCCAGCACGACACCATACAGCCCGCCCACCAGCACCTCGTCCTGCCAGCATTCCACCGAATGGGCGTGGCCGAGCCGGTGCAGCTCGGTGAACAGCCGCTCGATATCGGTGTTGATCCAGGTATCCTCCCGCCCCGGCGCGGCGGCGGCGCAGCCGGCGATCACGGCGGCGAAGTCGTGGTCGGAGGTGACCCGGAACTGGTCCGACAGCACGGTGCGCCGCAGCCGCCGCGGCAGATGGAACCCATCGAGCGGCAGCACGCCCCGTCGCTCCGGGTCGAGCCAGTACAGCCGGTCACCACGCCGCGTCTCGGCCATGGGGAACAGGCCGGCCCGATAGGCCCGCAGCATCAGCTCCGGTGTGACCTCGAACAGGCGACGCGACATCGTACCATTCTGGGCAAACATGGCGCCTGGCGCCAGTGAAGCCTCACAGCAGGGGGGGATCGGGGCGTTCCTGCCCGGCCGGGCCATTCAGGCCAGAGGTCGCGCCCCCTCGGGCAGCCCCGGGCCGCCCGGCGGGGCCCGCATTTCCCGGGGGGGTTGCCCCCCCCGGCGCAGGGGGGCCTGGCACCGCGCGAGAGCGGGCCTCCGCCAGGAACCACGCCCCTGCTTCAGTCGGCACCCTTGTCAGCCCGGGCCCCTGCGTCAGTCGGAACCCTTGTCAGCCCGGGCCCCTGCTTCAGCCCGGGAGCCGGCTTCAGCCCAGACGGTGGTCGATCACCCGCCGCGCCTTGCCGGCCGAGCGTTCGAGGCTGCCCGGGGCTACCGTCTCGATCTTCGCCCCCACCCCGAGCAGCGACTTGATCCGGTGCGCCAGATCGGGACCGGCCGAGCCCGGCTCCACGCCCTCACGCCGCTCCACCCGCACGCTCATGCTGTCGAGCCGTCCCTCGCGGGCGAGCTCGATCAGGAAATGCGGCGCCAGCCGGGCGTCTTCCAGGATCAGCGCCTCGATCTGCGTGGGATACAGATTGGCGCCGCGCACGATCATCATGTCGTCGGTCCGGGCCAGAAACTTGCCGATCCTGCGCATCGACCGCGCCGTGCCGGGCAGCAGCCGCGAGAGGTCGCGGGTGCGGTAGCGGATCATCGGCATGCCCTGCCGGGTGAGCTAGGTGAGCACGAGTTCCCCCCCCTCCCCGTCCGGCAGGGGTATCCCGGTCGCGGGATCGACGATCTCGGGATAGAAATGATCCTCCCACAGATGCGGACCATCCTTGGTCTCGATGCATTCGCAGGCGACCCCGGGCCCGATCAGTTCCGACAGGCCGTACATGTCGATCGCGTGCATGTCGAATTCCCGCTCGATCTCCTCGCGCATCGCCTCGGTCCAGGGCTCGGCGCCGAACACGCCGATCTGCAGCCCGCAGCGTCTGGCATCCAGCCCCCGGGCGCGGAATTCGTCCAGGATCGCCAGCATGTAGCTCGGCGTCGCCATGATCAGCGCGGGCGAGAGATCGGTGATCAGCGCGACCTGCCGCGCGGTCATGCCCGAGGAGACGGGGATGACGGTGCAGCCCAGGCTTTCGGCTCCGTAATGAAACCCGAGCCCGCCGGTGAACAGCCCGTAGCCATAGGCGATCTGCGCCACCATCCCGGCCCGCGCGCCGGCCGCCCGCAGGCTGCGCCGGATCAGCCCCGCCCAGAGATCGAGATCCGCCGCCGTGTAGCCCACCAGGGTCGGCCGCCCGGTGGTGCCCGAGGAGGCATGGATGCGGTTGATCTGCGCAAGCGGGACCGCGAACATGCCGAAAGGATAGTTCTCGCGCAGGTCCTGCTTGGTGGTGAAGGGAAACCGCCCGAGATCCTCGAGCCGGCGCAGATCGTCGGGATGCACGCCGGCGGCGGCGAAGACCTTGCGGTAATGGGGCACGTTGTCATGGGCGTGGCGCAGGATGCGGCGCAGCCGGTCGAGCTGCAGCGCGGCGATCTCATCGCGTGAGGCGGTCTCGATCGGTTCGAGCGCCTGCCGGCACGGCGCCAGGGCACTGCCGTCGCGCATCTTCGTCTCCTCCCGCGAGCCGTTCCCCCCGCCGACCTGCGCCGATGGGGCTAAACCCATGGGGGTCAAACCGATGGGGGCCAAAGGGAACCAGACCAGACGCCATCCTGCCCGGCCTCCCCGCGACCGGGCACGCGACCGATCGGGGGAATGCTATTACATATGGTTCGGCAGATACACCGAGAGCACCGGAAAGGCGATCAGGATCGCCAGCCGCAGCAGGTCGGTCAGCACGAAGGGCAGCACGCCCACGAAGATGGTCGAGATCGGCACCTCGCGCACCACGCTCTTGATGACGAACACGTTCATCCCCACCGGCGGGTGGATCAGGCCGAGCTCCACCGTCATCACCACGATCACCCCGAACCAGATCGGATCGAAACCCAGCGCCACGATCACCGGAAAGATGATCGGCACGGTCAGGATCACCATGGCCATCGCATCCATCACGCAGCCCCGCGCCAGATACATCAGCAGGATCAGCAGCAGCACCCCGAGCGGCGGCAGGCCGAGCCCGGTGAGCAGGCGGGTCAGCGCCTGCGGCGTGCCGGTCACGGTCAGGAAATATCCGAACAGCAGCGCGCCGATCAGGATGGTGAAGATCGCCGCGGTGGTGCGCACCGCGCGCAGCAGGCAGTCGCGCGTCATGGCGAGGTCGATCCGCCGCCGCGCCAGCGCGATCAGGTAGGCGCCGCCGGCGCCCATGCTGGCCGCCTCGGTCGGCGTAAACACCCCGCCATACAGGCCGCCGATGACGAACAGGAACAAGAGCGTGATCGCCCACACCCCGCGCAGCGCCGCCAGCCGCTCGCCCCAGCCGGCGCGCGGGCCGCGCGGCAGATAGTGCGGACGCGCAAGCCCGATCAGGGAGATGGTCGCGATATACATCGCCACCGCCAGCAGCCCGGGCACGATCCCCGCCATGTACAGCCGCCCGACATCCTGCTGGGTGATCAGGCTGTACACCGCCAGCACCAGCGACGGCGGCAGGATCGCGCCCAGCGTGCCGCCGGCGGCGATCACGCCGGTGGCGAAGCTCTGCGGATAATGCAGCCGCCGCATCTCGGGATAGGCCACCGCCGAGAAGGTGGCCGCGGTCGCGACCGAGCTGCCGGAGATGGCGGCGAACCCGGCGCAGGCGGCGATGGTCGCCATCCCCAGCCCGCCGCGCCGGTGGCCGAGAAAACTGTTGGCTGCCCGGAACAGTTCCGTGCTCATGCCCGAAGCCGAGGCGATCGTGCCCATCAGCAGGAACAGCGGGATCACCTGGAAGCCGGCATCCGTGGCAGTGCGGATCGGCGAGGTCGCGAGCAGCCGCAGGGCGGGGCCGAAGCCAGCCATCACCCCGAAGCCGCAGATCCCGACCGCGCCCATGGCGAGGCCGATCGGCATGCGCAGCAGCATCAGCGCGAACAGCGCGGCGAACCCCCCGATCGCGACCAGTTGCGCACTCATCGCGAAAGATCGGGACCGAAACGGGTATCGGCGCCAGCCCGGGCCCGGGCGGGGTCGGCACCAGCCCTCATGCGCCCGGGCGCTCGGTTGCGAACGGCCCGGGCTGCGCGATCCCGCGGGCCAGGCGGACCAGCAGCAGCGCCACCGCAGCGAGCGTCCCGAGCCAGGCCATCGCCTGGAACGGCCAGAGCGGGATCGCCAGATCATAGGTGGTCTCGCCGCTCGCCAGACCATCGAGCGCCTTGCGCCCCATCGCACAGGCCAGCGCCGCCATGCAGACCAGGCTGAACATGGTCGCGGTCAGATCGAGCACACGCTGCCCCCGCCCCGGCAGCACCCCCCAGAGCAGATCGACGGTGATGTGCTCGCCCCGGAAACCGGTCGCGGCGATGCCCCAGAAGATCAGCACGCCCATCAGATTGCGCCCGAGATCATAGGCATCCGGGATCGAGGCGGCGAACAGGTAGCGCAGCCCGACCGAGGCGAAGGTGAGCGAGGCCACCAGCGCCAGGCACAGACCGGCGGTCAGCTCGGCGGCGGCGATGAAGCGGTCGGCGGCGCCGGCCCCTGGCCCGGGGTCCCGGGGCCCGGGACGTCGCGGCCGAGGGTCCGCTTGCCCGGGGTCCGGTCTTTCCGGGTGCCGTCTTTCCGGGGCCCGCCTCTCGGGGGCCCCTGGTCCGGGGCACGCCGGATCATCGCCCCGCGGCCCGGGGCCTGGTGGCTCAGGGTGCGGCATCATGCCCTCCCTGGCCCGGGGCCCTCAGGCTCAGTGCCAGCGGCTCAGGGCTCCGCTGGTCGGGGCTCCGCGGGTCGGGGCTCCGCGGCTCAGGGCTCCGCGGGTTAGGGTCTCGCGGGTCGGGGTCTCGCGGGTCGGGGTTTCGCGGGTCGGGACCATGCGACTCGGGGCACCGCGCCTCGAGGCCCCGCGGCTCGGGGGCCGGTGATTCAGAACCCGGCGACTCGGAACCCGATGAAACAGAACCCGATGACACAGAACCCGATGACACAGGGCCCGGCTTCTCAGGGCGCGGCTTCTCGGGGCCCCCCTTCTCAGGGCGCGGCATCATGGGCGCGGATGCTGGCCGCGAGTGCCGCGCGGATCGGGCCGGGAT
>DAICZL010000610.1 GCA_027311165.1 bacterium | reverse complement strand
CCGAGGCACTCTTCACCGCGCCCCGCCACCCCTATACACAGGCGCTGATCGCGGCCATTCCCGATCCGTCGCGACGGGAAGAAATCCGCCCGCGGCTCGATGGCAGTCCGCGCAGCCCGATCGATCCCGACCCCGACACGTGCCGCTTCCATGGCCGCTGCCCGCTTGGCACCCAGCGCTGCACGACCGAGATGCCGGCATTGGCCCGGTTCGGTGATGCGCATGCCGCCGCATGCCATTTCGCGAGCCCTGCCCGAGAAACCATCCAGGAGGAGATCATGGCTGATGACCACGGATAACGAAATCTGTCGGATGAACGCGCTCACTCTGGCCGCGCACATCCGCAACAAGCAGCTTTCCGCCAGCGAAGTGACCGAAGCCGTGCTGCGCCGGATGGAAAAGCTGGAGCCGCATATCCACGCCTTCTGCACGCCGACACCTGAGGTGGCCCGCGCCGCGGCCCGGGCCGTGGATACCAGGATCGCGGCGGGAGAAGATGCCGGCATCCTTGGCGGAGTGCCGATCGGCATCAAGGATCTCGTCGCGACCAAGGATATCCCGACGGTGATGGGATCCCCGCTCTATCGCGACTTCATCCCCGATGAGGATGACATCGTCGTCGAACGCCTCAAGCAGGCCGGCGCGGTGATCATCGGCAAGACCAACGTTCCGGAGTTCGGTTATAGCGGCGCTGGCCACAACCCGGTGTTTCCCACCACCCGCAACCCTTGGAACACGCAGCTCACTTCCGGCGGATCGAGTGCCGGTTCCGGCGCGTCGGTGGCCGCGGGGGTGGCGCCGTTCGCCATCGGCAGTGATGGTGGCGGTTCAGTGCGTATCCCCTCGGCACATTGCGGATTGTACGGCATCAAGGCCTCGATGGGGCGGGTGGCGCTGTATCCCGGCTGTCGCGACGAACGCTACCCGGGCGTATCAAGCTGGGAATCCCTCGAACATATCGGCCCGATGAGCCGGACCGTTGCCGACTCGGCGCTGATGCTGAGCGTGATCGCCGGGCCCGACCCGCGCGACCGCTACTCGATCCCGGCGGCGGATTTCGACTATGTCGAGGCCACCAAGGGGGACATTCGCGGCCTGCGGATCGCCTATAGCGAGGACTGGGGCTACGCTGCGGTCGATCCGGAAGTGCGCCGCGTCGTCTCCGAGGCGGTCGCGGTCTTCGAAGAGGATCTCGGCTGCACGGTCGAACGCGCCAATCCGGGCTGGGACAATCCGATGGGCACGTTCTGGGCGCTGGTCGCGGCGGATACCGATCTCGTCGGCATGCGGCGAATGATGAAGGGCCGCGAGCATGAGATGTCGGGGCATCTCGTCGATCTGCTGAACCATCCCTGGACGGCGGAGGATTTCACCAATGCGCGGATCGGGCGGCAGCGCATCTGCAACCTGATGTGGCGGTTCATGGCGAAATACGATCTGGTGCTGACCCCTACCCTCGCGGTCCCACCCTTCGCCATCGATATCCAGGGGCCGGAGAAGATCGACGGACGGATGGGCCGGCCGACCGACTGGCTGGCCTTCACGTTCATCGCGAACATGACCGGCCAGCCCGCCGCCACCGTTCCGGCCGGCTTCACACGCGACGGGTTGCCGGTGGGTCTGCAGATCATCGGCCGGCATCTCGACGATCGGTGCGTGCTTCGCGCCTCGGGCGCATTCGAGGCGGCGCGGCCCTGGGCGGATCACTGGCCGGCGTTGCTGCAGCAGCTTGGTCTCTGACACCCACATCACAGCGAGGAGCGAAGAATTGGCAACCAGAAAGACTGGCTGGGCAACCGCACTGTTGGTGGCCGCGAGCAGTTGCGGCCTGGCCGCGGCGGCCGGATTGCCGAACGACACGTTGGTGATCGTATCGGAAATGGGTCCGAACGGGCTCGACACGATGGTGCCGACCGCCAACGATCATAGTCGCATGGTGAACTGGCAGGCCTATGACCGGCTGGTGAGCAGTCCGGAGAAGACCCTGCCGGATGGCACCCTCTCCTATGATGCCAGGAAATTCATCCCGGAACTCGCCGAGAGCTGGGAGATCAGCGACGACCGGAAGGTCTATATCTTCCATATCCGCAAGGATGCCACGTTCCACGACGGCAGCCCGGTGACGGCACGGGATGTCAAATGGTCGTTCGACCGTGCGATCGCGGCCGGCGGCTTTCCTGCGGTTCAGATGGCAGCGGGGTCGATGGCGAGTCCCGACCAATTTTCGGTGGTGGACGATCACACTTTCAAGATGACGTTCGATAAGCCCAACAAGCTGACCATGCCCGATCTCGTGGTGCCGGTGCCCACCATCGTCAACTCTGAACTCGCCAAGAAGCACGCCACCGCCGCGGATCCCTGGGCGCTGGATTTGGTGGCGCACAACGATTGCGGTGGTGGCGCCTTCAAGGTGGAAGCCTGGACGCCAGGTCAGCAGACCGTGTTCACCCGCTTCGACAACTGGAAGTCCGGCCCGCTGCCGAAGCTGAAAAAGGTGATCTACAAGCAGATCGCCTCCCCTGGCACACGCCGTGCGCTGTTGGAAAAGGGCGACGTGGATATTTCGGTGGGCCTGCCGCCGAAGGACTACGCGGAGCTTGCGAAAGAGGGAAAGGTCAATGTGATCGGCGTGCCGATCCAGAACGATCTCGTCTTCGTCGATATGAACGTGAAGATACCTCCCTTCGACAACCCCAAGGTCCGACAGGCGATCTCCTACGCGCTGCCCTATGCGGAAATCCTCTCATCGGCGCTGTATGGTCGCGCGACGGCGATGTACGACGGCGATCCGTCCAAGCCGTACGAGCCGACATGGCCGGTGCCGCTGAAACATGGCACGGACTACGCCAAGGCAAAGGCGCTGTTGACCGAAGCCGGCTTTCCGAACGGTTTCAAGACCACGCTATCGTTCGACCTCAGCGAAGCCACCACGCGTGAGCCGACAGCGATCCTGATTCAGGAAGCGCTGAAGAAAATCGGGGTCGAGCTGACCCTGGAGAAGGTTCCCGGCTCCAACTGGTTCGCCCAGATGGCGAGCAAGACCATGCCGATGGTGATCGCGGAGTTCTATGGCTGGCTCGACTACCCGGAATACTTCTTTTTCTGGAACTATGATGGCGCCAACAACTCCGTATTCGACACGATGAACTATCAGAATCCGGAGCTGGACAAGATCATCGAGGCGGCCCGGTTCGCGCCTGACGAGACTGCCTACACGGCAAGCCTGCAGCAGATGGTCGACATCGCGATGAGCGATCTGCCGCGGATTCCGCTGTATCGCCGATATGCCGATTATGCGATGCAGAAAAACGTCAAGGGCTTCGAGTATTGGTTTCACATCCACCCTGATTTCCGCAAGATCTACAAGGAATAACCCCACCGGCGGAAGCGCCCCCTCCGCCGCCGGAGGGGGCGTGAACCTGCAGACGCCCCGGCGGATCGGCCCGGAGCTATGCCGGAAACCACATCCGGGGCAGGCCATCGCCGGCGTCAGATCGCCCCCCCGGCGGACCGCGGTGCCTGAGGCGCAAGGAGCGGTGCTCGGCAGGCTGATCCCTCTTTGCCCGCCTGCTCAGGACCGATCGGCGCCGCGCCGCACCGCCCGCGCCGTGATGGCTCCGCGGGAGCGGCCGAAGTCGTCGCCGTTGGCAGCCCAGGGCGTTGAAGCTGCGAATGAATTCCCGCGCCTGGCCGGTTGCTGGTACGCGCTGCTGGCCGCCGGCACCCGGGCCCGACCGGTCATGGGGGCCATCATCGCACTGTCATTCGCCCGCGCCCCAACACGGCGCGTTGCGGTACTGCGCCGCACATCCTAGCTTGAAGTCAACACGGTGCTTGGGGGGAAGACGGACGTGATTCCGGGTACATTCGCGTATCATCGGCCACGCTCGGTCAGCGAGGCGGTGGCCCTGCTGACCCGTCTCGGTGACGAGGCGCGGCCGCTGGCCGGCGGCCACAGCCTGATCCCGATGATGAAACTCCGCCTTGCCGCGCCGGAGGCGCTGGTCGATCTGGGCGCCATCGCCGACCTGCGTGGCGTGCGGCGCGAGGGCGCCAGCGTGGTCATTGGCGCGACCACCACGATGGCCGAGGTGATCACCTCGGACGCACTAACCGCCTCTCTGCCGATCCTGCGCGAGACGGCTCTGGTGATCGCCGATCCGCAGGTGCGCGCGCGCGGCACCATCTGCGGCAACGTCGCCAATGGCGATCCCGGCAACGACATACCGGCCCTGATGCAGTGTCTGGACGCCACCTATCTTCTGGCCGGCGCGGCCGGCGCGCGTGAGATCGCGGCGCGGGCGTTCTACCAGGGGGCCTACCTCACCGCCCTGAAGCCCGGCGAGATGCTGACCGCCATCCGCATTCCTCTCCCGCCCGCCGGCCATGGCTGGGGCTATGAAAAGCTCAAGCGCAAGGTTGGCGACTACGCGACCGCTGCCGCGGCGGTGATGCTGACGATGCAGGCCGGGCGGGTGGCCAGTATCGCGATCGCCCTGACCAATGTCGGCGACACGCCGCTGCTGGCCGCCGACGCCGCGAGCATCCTGGCCGGCTCCACGCTGGACCAGGCGAGCGTCGAGCGCGCGGTCGCCGCCGCAGAGGCGATCACCGCGCCGTCCT
>DAICZL010000602.1 GCA_027311165.1 bacterium | reverse complement strand
ATGAGAATGCGATCACCCTCAGGTCGCTGCGGCTGGAACTGCCCCATCCGGTCGGGCCGCCCAGCGTGCTGAAGGCCAGCGGCACGCTGACCCGCACCCAGGAGCAGCTGCGGGCGCGGATCGCGCTCGACCTCGATCAGCTGGATTTCGCCCATCTCGCCGAGGACTGGCCGCAAGGCATCGGCGGGCGCGGCGCGCGGCCCTGGCTGACCCAGAACATCACCGCCGGTCTCGCCCATAACGGCCATGTCGAGCTGTCGCTGGAAGCCCCCGCCGATCTGTCCGACATCAGCCTGACCCAGGCCAGCGGCTCGCTGGAGGGCATCGATCTCACCGTCCACTGGCTGCGGCCGATCCCGCCGGTGGAGCATGCGATCGCGAGGCTGGAGATCATCGACCCGGACACGATCGAGATCACCACCCAGTCGGGGCGGCAATCCGGCACGGCGCTCACGCTGAAGGACGGGCGGATCCGGATCACCGGCCTCGCCGGCCACGACCAGACGGCCGAGATCGGTCTGAACATCGCCGGGCCCATCGCCGATGCGATCGCCCTGCTGCGCCAGCCGCGGCTGCATCTGTTCGACCACCATCCGCTCGATCTGCACGACCCGGGCGGTCAGGCGGCGATGAAGCTGTCGGTCAGCCTGCCGCTCGAGGACAAGGTGGCGATGGATGCGATCGCGATCCGCGCCCAGGGCCGGCTTACGGATGTCCATCTGGGAGCGGTGCTGGCCGGGCGGGATCTCGATCAGGGCCAGTTCGATCTCGATGCCTCCAATGACGGGATGAAGCTCTCCGGCCAGGCGATGCTGGGCGGGTTGCCGGCACAGCTCGGCGTCGAGATGGATTTCCGCTCCGGACCGCCGGGCGAGGCATTGCAGAAGATCACCCTCGCCGCGCGCGCCGAGGCGGCGCGGCTCGAGGCTCTGGGCCTGCCCGCGGGCGTGCTGACCGGCCCGGTCGGGCTCACCGCGAGCCTGGTCGAGCACCGCGATGGCCGTGGCGAGATCACCGCCCAGGCCGATCTCGGCGAGGCCGGGCTGACCCTCGCCCCGCTGGGCTGGCATCACCCGCCAGGGCCGGCCAGCGCCTCGGCGATGGTGCAGATGAGCCACGACCGCATCGTCGCGATCGACCCGATCGCGATCACCGGCAGCGGGCTCGACATCCAGGCCGCGATGGCCTTCGCCGAGGGGCATCCGCAGCTGCTGCGCGTCTCCCTCGCCGAGCTGGGCGCGACCCGGCTCCAGGGCGAGGTCCGGTTTCCCGGCCCGGGCAGCGCCGCGCCGATCGCGGTCCTGGTGCAGGGCACGAGCCTCGATCTCTCCGGCCGGCTGACGAGGAGCCCGACGAGGCCGGCCGCCGCGCCCGCCACTGCGGCACCGGCCGGCGCGTCCGGACCCGCCTTCACGCTGAACGCGAAGCTCGACCGGGTGATCATCGGCCCGAACCGCACTCTTTCGGCGCTGAGCGCGACCCTCGCCGATAGCGGCGGGGTCCTGCGCTCCGCCCTGGTGCAGGGCAGGACCGACGCCACCGCCACCGCCACCGGCTTCCGGCTGGCGATCGAACCCGCCGGTGACGGGCGGCGGCTGACCGGCGAGGCCGGAGATGCCGGCACGCTGCTCGCCGCCTTCGGCATCCTCCACACGATGCAGGGCGGCAGGCTCACCGTCTCGGGCCATTTCGCCGACACCGTGTCCGGCCGCCCGCTCTCCGGCACCGCCGAGATCGTCGATTTCAGCATCAGCAACGCCCCTGCCCTGGCCAAGCTGCTGCAGGCGATGACGCTCTACGGACTGGTCGACGCGCTGCAGGGCCCGGGGCTGGGCTTCAGCCGGCTGATCGCGCCATTCCGCCTGGAAGGCGACACGCTGGAACTGAACGACGCCCGCGCCTTCAACGCCTCGCTCGGTCTGACCGCGAAGGGACGGTTCGATCTGGCGCAGGACAGCGCCGATGTACAGGGCACGATCGTGCCGGCCTATCTGTTCAACTCGCTGCTCGGCCGGGTGCCGCTGCTGGGCCGATTGTTCAGCCCCGAGACCGGCGGCGGCCTGTTCGCCGCGAGCTATACGGTGCATGGCCCGCTCGCCGATCCCCGGGTGGCGATCAACCCGCTCTCGGCACTGACGCCCGGGTTCCTGCGCGGGGTTTTCGGGATCTTCGACTAGGCCGCCTCGGGAAGGGAGCCCCTCGCAAGGGGGCCGCCTGTCACCCGGCGGGCGGGCCAGGAGGGTGACCGCAGACCGATCCGGATGTTGACAGCGTTTTCGGTTTGGATTATTAAATCAAGTTAGTTAAATAATAGCGTCCAGGGAACCTCATGAGCGGTCGCGGCAGCGGCGTCCAGGCCAGTGGGCAGGGCGCCTCCTCGGTCCAGATCCGGCACTACAATCAGCGGGTGATCCTGCAGCGGCTGCGCCGCGCCGGTGAGGCCTCGAAGGCCGATCTCGCCCGCGCCGCCGGTCTCACCAACACCGCGGTCGGCCAGATCGTCGGCGATCTGGAACGGCTCGGCCTGGTGCGCAGCATCGGCAAGGCGCAGCGCGGCCAGCGCGGCCAGCCGGGGCTGCTGCTCGGCCTCGACCCGTCCGGCGCCTACGCGATCGGCGTGCGGCTCGACCGGCGGCGGATCGAGACGGTGATGGCCGATCTGGGCGGGGCGATCCTGTCGCACTGCACCCATGATCTGCTGCTGCCCGACCCGCCCGAGGCGCTGGCGATCGTCTGCCATGACATCAGGGGCATGGTGGCGCTGATCCCGCCGGCGCGGCGGGGGCGGATCATCGGCATCGGCCTCGCCCGGCCCTATAACATCGGCAGCTGGCTGCGCGAGCTCGATCTGCCCGCCGGTGCCTTCGCCGCCTGGCGCGAGGACGCGTTCGCCGCCGATCTGGAGCGGGCGACCGGCATCGAGGTCGCCGAGGAGAATGACGGCGCCGCCGCGGCGATCGCCGAGCTGTTCCACGGCCATGGCCGGACGCTGGCGGATTTCCTGTATCTGTTCATCGGCCCCGCGGTCGGCGGCGGGGTGGTGCTGGGCGGGGACTGTCTGCGCGGCGCATCGGGCAACGCGGCCGATGTCGCGGTGATGCCGGTGCGTCCCTCCACCCTGTCCTCGGCCCC
>DAICZL010000583.1 GCA_027311165.1 bacterium | reverse complement strand
CGGGCTGCTCGATCAGGAAACGGATCTCCCCGGCGAGCGTTTCCCCCGGCGGCAGAGCGACCAGGCCGTGATCGGGCACCTGGTCCCTCCGGTTGGCGGCATCGTTCATGTGGCTCACCGGCTCCACCGCCAACAGGGCGTTCATCTGAGGCAGATCGGGCTCCGGCGGATCGGGTGCGTAGACCACCAGATGGCGGAAGATCGGTCCGGCCTCGATCCGCACCCCGAGCCGGCGGTCCGGCCAGAGGATGCGCGCGGTGCCGTCCCAGCCGGCGAAGCAATTGTCGAGCGCCGGCCTGCCCACCACCCTGCCGCCGCGAAAATCCCACTCCGCCGGCACCGCGGTCCGGGCGGCGGGCAGCCGGTCGGCGCCGTTTCGCCATACTCCATCAGCAACGAAGTCGAGCAGCGTGCCCGCCGGCCGCGGAAAATACGGATGCAGGCCGAGCCCGGCCGGCGCCGCCATCCGGTCCCGGTTCTCGATCGAAATCACGACCTTCAGCCCGGTCTCGGTCAGAGTGAAATGCTGCTCGGCACGGAAGGCGAAGGGCCAGCCCCCGCTCTGCCCGGGCGTCGGCGCGTGGTCCAGCACCAGCCGTGCGGCGGCTTCCCCGGCGGCCGCGACCTGCCAGGGACGCCGCCAGCCGATGCCATGGATGGCATGCGCCGGATCGCCCAGCCCGACCGGCAGCCGCACCTCCCGCCCCGCCCAGGTGAACACGCCCCCGGCGATGCGGTTGGAAAACGGCACCAGCGGAAAGCAGCCGAGATCGCGCGGATCGCCCCCCGCCAGCGCCGCCTCCGTGGGGGGACGCAGGATCGGGCTGTCGCCCAGCCACCAGTCCAGCACCGAACCACCCCAGCCGGGCGCCAGCCTGACACGTGAGTCCCCCCGGCGCAGGGTCAGGATCTCGGGGGCGACGGTCCGGTCGGTCATGGCGGCACGGGATTTCCTGAGAGGCTACGGAAGATACTCTGCCCGGCAGAAGGCGGCCGCGAAACCCCCGTGCCGCGAAGGCGAACCCAGGACACCGCCCCAGGGCCCATCGGGGCCCGCCTCCCCTGGAGCGCCCCCCCGCGAGGGGGGTCTCACGCCAAGGCCCCGGGGTTGTCGAAGATGGATCGGGCCGCGCCCGCACGCCTCAGGGCCCCCGTCTCCTCAGGGCCCCGTCTCCTCAAGGTCCCGTCTCCTCAAGGTCCCGTCTCCGCCGGACGATATTCCAGCGTCGCGTGGCCGGTCGCGAGCTTGCCGTCGCAGAACGCGGTCGCGGCGGCGAGGCCTGAGCGATCGCCGGTGATCGATCGCCATAGCCTGGCATGGCAGCCATCCACCGCCAGCGTCACCCCGAGCGGGGCATGCGCCGCCTCGTCCACGGTGATGAAATAGCGGGGGGCGGTGCGCTCGCTGTCGAAATGGTATCGCGCCTGCCACATCGGCGTCGCCGGATCGTGGCTGCCCTGGACATAGACGATCGGCACGAAGACCGGCCAGGCGGCGGCGTCGAACCGCCGGTCGAGGCGCGGCAGGCCGCGGCAGAGATCCGCGCCCTCGGGCACCAGTTGTCCCTCGATCAGGTCATGGCGCGGATAGAGTTCGCCGGTCAGTTCCCGGCAGGCGATGACCCGCAAAAGCCGTCTGGTCTGGTCCGGCGCGGCGGTGGTTTCCTCGGCGATGGCACCGAGCGCGCCCTGCAGCTCGATCAACGCGTCGAGCTGGCGTTCGAGCACGTAGCGCCCGTCCGGCCCCGCCCCGCGCATCAGGTCACGGTCCACCAGTTCGGCCCAGACCTCGGAGGAGGCGCTGAGCAGCGGATTGAAACTGCCGTTCTGGAACATCGCGCGGGTCGGCCGCGGCAGCCGCTCGCGCAGATGCCGCCATTCCTCCTGCAACGCCGCGAGCTGCTCGGCGTAATCCGCGAACGACCGCCCGAGCGTGCCTTCCAGCACCAGTGCCCGCGGCCGGGGCAGGCCTTCGGCACCGGCCAGGACGGCGATCATCGTCGCCTCCAGCGTGCCGTAGGATTCGCCATACAGCACGTAATCGAGCGGCGCGGACCTCGCCGCCCCCAGCGCGCCCAGGATCGCCAGCACATCGCGGGCCAGGAAATCGGAGCGGAAATCGGCATCGTCGGACAGGGCCGGGTCGTCGTTGCAGCCGGCCCCGCGGGGATCGGTCATCACCACGTCGTAGGCCGGTGGGATGCCGTCCTCGCCATCCATCGCATCGCCGCGGATCAGCGTGTTGCCGGGCCCGCCGGGCAGCAGCAGGATCAGCGGGTGGCCGCTCTCGCTGCCCCGGCGCAGGCGGAAGGCGAGCGGGAAGCGCGACCCGTCCGGCCGGGCGTAGTCGATCGGAACGCTGACATGGCCGATATCCGATCCCGCGCAGCCGGGGGGTGCGGCCTGCGCCGGGCGCGCCCCGGCCAGACCGAACGGGGCCAGACCGAACGGGGCCAGGCCGAACGGGGCCAGGCCGAACGGGACGAGGACGAACACGGCAAGGGCAGCCGCCGCGCCCAGACGCGCGGGCGAGATCAGAAAGGGCCAGGCGCGCAAGCCTGCCAGGGAGGGAGGGGTCAACCGCATCTCCGCATCCTCGCCGGCCGGCCCGGATCGGCCAGCCAGACCGATCTACATTGGGACGCGATCGCGATCTGCCATCCCGTCTGGTCGATCCGGGCCGGGCGGGCCTTGCGCATCACGGTCCCGCTTCGCGAAGCCGCCCGCTTGCGCTCCGGCCTCGCGCCCCGCCCCGCGCCGCCGATCTTGCTCGCCGGACATGAAATCTCGGCTACACTTCGTCCGGCAAAGTGACGCCTCTGCCCGCTACGATCGGGGTCTGGACCAGAGGCGCCGCGTGCCGCGAGGCCGCCCTCCCGGCGGCCCGGCCAGACAGGGGGAGACGCCGGGATGTCCACCAGCACCACCGCCACCGCCGATGCCGGACGGCCACGCTCGGTCGCGCTGGTCGGTCCCTATGGCAGCGGCAAATCGACGCTGTTCGACGCGCTGCTGGGCCTGGCCGGTGCCGCCCCGCGGCGCGGCGCGGAGCCGCGCGGCCATGCCATGGGCACCGAGCTGCGCCTGGGCCATTGCAGCTTTCTGGGCGATAGCTGGGCGATCCTGGACTGCCCCGGCTCGGTCGAGTTCGCCTTCGAGACCGAGGCGGCGCTGGCGGCGGTCGACCTCGCGGTGGTGGTCTGCGAACCGGCCGAGGCCAAGGCCCTGACCGTCGCGCCGATCCTGCGGACGCTGGAGGAGCGGTCGATCCCTCATCTGGTCTTCGTCAATCGGATCGACACGCTGGCGGGGCGGGTGCGCGATACGCTGGGGGCGCTGCAGGCGCATTCCCGGCGCAAGCTGCTGCTGCGCCAGGTGCCGATCCGCGAGGGCGGCAACGTCACCGGCTATGTCGATGTGATCAGCGAGCGCGCCTATCGCTACCGCCCCGGCCAGCCCTCCGAGCTGATCCAGATCCCCGCCCATGTGCAGGCGCGCGAGCGCGAGGCGCATGACAGCCTGCTGGAGACGCTGGCCGACCACGACGATGCGCTGCTGGAGAAGATCCTGGAGGACATCGCCCCCACCACCGCCGAGATCTTCGAACTGCTGCACAAGGACCAGGCAAGCGATGCCGTGGTGGAGGTGCTGCTGGGCGCGGCGGAGCGGCTGCACGGCGTGCGGCGGCTGTGGAAGGCGCTGCGCCACGACACCCCCCACGCGGCAGAGACCGCGGCGCGGCGCGGCATCGCGCCCGACGGCGAGGCGCTGGCGCAGGTGTTCAAGACCGTCCATGCCGGCCACACCGGCAAGCTGTCCTACGCCCGCGTCTGGCGCGGCCCGCTGCGCGACGGCAGCGTTCTGAACGGCGAGCGGCTGGGCGGCATCTACCGCATGCCGGGCGGCGAGCCGGCGCGCAGCCAGGACGCGCAGCCGGGCGAGCTGGTGGCGCTCGGCCGGCTGGAAGCGGCGGCGACCGGGGCGCTGCTGAGCACCGCCGCCGGAGCGCCGGATGCCGGCGATCTGCGCTTCCCGGCCGCGCCGGAGCCGGTCTACGCCCTGGCGATCACCACCCAGGACCGCAAGGACGACGTGAAGCTCTCGGGCGCGCTGCAGAAGCTCGCCAGCGACGATCCGACCCTGCACGTCGCCCATGACCCGGAAACCGGCGAGACCGTGCTGCACGGCCAGGGCGAGATGCATCTGCAGGCCACGGTCGAGCGGCTGGCGCGGAACTACGGGCTGAAGGTCACCACCGCCCGGCCGCAAGTGCCGTTCAAGGAGACCATCCGCCGCGGCGTGCACCAGCATGCGCGGCTGAAACGCCAGACCGGCGGGCACGGCCAGTTCGCCGATGTGAAGATCGACATCGCCCCCCGTGGCCGCGGCGAGGGCTTCCTGTTCATCGACCGCATCGTCGGCGGGTCGGTGCCGCGGCAATACATCCCGGCGGTGGGCGAGGCGGCCGAGGAGGCCACGCGCAAGGGCCCGTTCGGCTATCCGGTGGTGGATGTCGCGGTGACACTGGTGGATGGCACGTTCCACTCGGTCGACAGCTCCGACATGGCGTTCCGCAGCGCGACGCGGATGGCGATGACCGAGGGCCTGGCCAAGGCCGAGCCGTTCCTGCTGGAGCCGGTCGATCACGTGACGCTGAGCGTGCCGAACGCCTTCACCGCCCGCGCCCAGCGCCTGCTGAGCGGCCGGCGCGGCCAGATCCTCGGCTATGCGGAGCGGGCGGACTGGCCCGGCTGGGACGATGTGGAGGCGCTGGTGCCGCAATCGGAACTGCACGACCTGATCATCGAGCTGCGCTCCCAGACGATGGGTCTGGGCAGCTACCGGCGGCGCTTCGACCACCTGGCCGAGGCGCGCGGCCGTGTGGTGGCGGCGTAGCGGGGCGGCGGGCAACGGGCGGCGATGGTGGGGCCCGGCCGGTCACACTGGCGAAAGGACCATCACGCCGCCCCACCGCCCTCTGATGGGCCTGGCCACCCATTGATCCCCGCCCCGATCCATGCCTTGTTCCGCCCGTTCACCACCAGGAGCCAGCTTGCCCCATGCGTTGCCCGTTCTGCGGCCACGAGGACACGCAGGTGAAGGACAGCCGTCCCGCCGATGACGGGGCGGCGATCCGCCGGCGGCGGTTCTGCGCCAATTGCGGCCAGCGCTTCACCACCATCGAGCGGGTGCAGCTGCGCGAGCTCACGATCGTGAAGTCCGACGGCCGGCGGGTGCCGTTCGACCGCGAGAAGCTCGCCCGGTCGATCCGCATCGCGATGCGCAAGCGGCCGATCCAGGAGGAGCGGATCGAGCGGATCGTCAACGGCATCGTGCGGCAGCTGGAATCCTCGGGCGAGAGCGACATTCCGAGCAAGCAGATCGGCGAGCTGGTGATGGAGACCCTGAAGGAGGTCGACCCGGTGGCCTATGTCCGCTTCGCCAGCGTCTACCGCAATTTCCGCGAGGCCAAGGATTTCGGGACCTTTCTCGGATCGCTCGGCGAGACCACATAACGGTTTTCATGGACGATCACGCTCACATGCGCGCGGCTTTGTCTCTGGCAAGGCGCGGGCTCGGTGCCACCTGGCCCAATCCGTCGGTCGGCTGCGTGGTGGTCGCGGACGGGCTGGTGGTGGGCCGCGCGGTCACCGCCCCCGGCGGGCGGCCACATGCCGAGACGCAGGCCCTGGCCATGGCCGGCCCGGCCGCGCGCGGGGCCAGCGTGTATGTCACGCTGGAGCCGTGCTGCCATACCGGCCGCACCGCCCCCTGCACCGATGCGCTGATCGCGGCCGGGGTGGCGCGGGTGGTGATCTCGATCCGCGATCCCGACCGCAGGGTGGACGGACAGGGCATCGCCCGGCTGCGCGCCGCCGGGATCGCGGTGGAGGAAGGCGTGCTGGCGGCCGAGGGGGCGGAGGTGGCCGCCGGGTTCTGCACGGTGATGCGGCTCGGCCGGCCGCTGGTGACGCTGAAGCTCGCCTCCACGCTCGATGGCCGGATCGCGACGCGGGGCGGGGAAAGCCGCTGGATCACCGGCGAGCCGGCGCGCCGCGCCGCCCATGGGCTGCGTGGCCGGCATGACGCGGTGCTGGTCGGGGTCGGCACGGTGCTGGCAGACGATCCGGACCTCACCTGCCGGATCAGCGGCTTCAAGACCGTGCCGCTGGTCCGGGTGGTGGCCGACAGCCATCTGCGCACCTCGCTCTCGGCGCGGCTGGTCACCTCGGCCCGCCAGGCGCCGAGCTGGATGCTGGTGCGGGCGGGCGCGGATGCCGATCGCCGGCGTGCGTTCGCCGATCTGGGGGTGTCGCTGATCGATCTGCCGGCCGGGGAGCCGGGCGTCGATCTCGCCGCCGGGCTGGCGGCGCTGGCGCAGCGGGGCATCACCCGGCTGCTGGTCGAAGGGGGCGCGCAGCTGGCCGCGGCCTTGCTGCGCCAGGGTCTGGTCGACCGGCTGGCCTGGTTCCATGCGCCGGCGGTGATGGGCGGCGATTGCTGGCCGGCGGCGCAGGCCTTCGGGGTGGAGCGGCTGGCGGCGATGCCGCATTTCGTCCGGCTGGGCAGCGTGGCGCTGGGCGGCGACATGCTGACCGAATTCCGCCGCGCGGCCTGAAGCGGGGCATCGGGGGGCATGTTCACCGGCATCATCACCGCCCTCGGCACCGTGCGGGAGGTGCGCCCCCTGGGCGAGGGCCGCGACATGCGCCTGGTGATCGCCACCACCTGGCCCTACACCGCCGCCATCGCCCCCGGCGCCTCGATCGCCTGTTCGGGCTGCTGTCTCACCGCCGTGGCGCTCGGGGCGGACTGGTTCGCGGTGGATGTCTCGGCCGAGACGCTGTCGAAGACCACGCTCGGAAGCTGGCGGGTGGGCAGCACGGTCAATCTCGAACGCGCGCTGCGGGTGGGCGACGAGCTGGGCGGCCATATCGTCTCGGGGCATGTCGACGGGGTCGGCACCGCGCTGCAGGCCAGCCCCGAGAACGGCTCGGTGCGCTGGCGCTTCCTTGTGCCGGCCGGCTTCGGCCGCTACATCGCTGCCAAGGGCAGCATCGCCATCGATGGCGTGTCGCTGACCGTGAACGAGGCCGACGCCGACAGTTTCGGCGTGAACATCATCCCCCACACCGCCGCGGTGACCGGTTTCGGCCGGCTCGCCGCCGGTGATCCCGTCAATCTCGAGATCGACATGCTGGCGCGCTACGTCGCCCGGCTGGCGGAGTTCCGATGACCCCTCCCTCCCCCACCACCGGGCCCGACGGCGAGACGCTCAAGACCGTCTCGCTCTCCGCCTATCTCGCCAGCGCCGAGGAACTGATCGAGGAAGCGCGGGCGGGGCGGATGTTCATCCTGGTGGACGACGAGGACCGCGAGAACGAGGGCGACCTGATCGTGCCCGCGCAGTTCGCGACCCCCGATGCGATCAATTTCATGGCCCGCCACGCCCGCGGCCTGATCTGCCTCGCGCTGACCCGCCACCGGGTGGAGCAGCTCGGCCTGCCGCTGATGAGCCACGCCAACGGCTCGCGCATGCAGACCGCCTTCACCGTCTCGATCGAGGCGCGGCACGGCATCACCACCGGCATCTCGGCCGCCGACCGGGCGCACACCGTCGCGGTGGCCACCAACCCGGAAGCCGGGCGCGACGACATCGTCAGCCCCGGCCACGTGTTCCCGCTGATGGCGCGCGAGGGCGGCACCCTGGTGCGCGCCGGCCATACCGAGGCGGCGGTGGACATCGCCAGGCTGGCCGGGCTGAACCCGGCCGGGGTGATCTGCGAGATCATGAACGATGACGGCACCATGGCCCGGCTGCCCGACCTGGTGTCCTTCGCCCAGCACCACAACCTCAAGCTCGGCACCATCGCCGACCTGATCGCCCATCGCCGCCGCACCGAGCGGCTGGTCCGCCTGGTGGAGCAGGGCGTGCTGGACGGCGTGCCGGGCGGCCCCTGGCGGGTGATGGTCTATGCCAACACGGTGGAATATGCCGAGCACCTGGTGCTGGTGAAGGGCGACCTGTCCAGCCCCGGGCCGGTCGCGGTGCGGATGCACGCGGTCGATCTGCTGACCGACGCGCTGGGCGGACCGCACGCCTCCAGCCTGCACGCGGCCATGCGGATGATCGCCGAGGAAGCGCGCGGCGTGGTGGTGATGCTGCGCGACCCCAGCCCCGAGGCCCTCTCGGGGCGGGTGCGCAAGCTCGCCGCGGCGGAACGGCCGGCGCGGGCGCTGCGCGACTACGGCATCGGCGCGCAGATCCTGCTCGATCTCGGGGTGCGCGACATGGTGCTGCTGTCGAGCACAAGACGCGCGATCATCGGGCTGGAGGGCTACGGGCTGAACATCATCGCCCAGCGCGAGCTGGACCAGGACGAGGGCAGCGGCGCATGAGCACCGAGGACGCCGCCCTTCCCGTCGCCCCGCGCCTGGAAGGCCCCCCCCCGCGGCTGCTGATCGTCCGTGCGCCCTATTACCGCGACGTGGTCGAGGGCCTGTCCGACGGCGCCGGCGGGATTCTGCGTCAGGCCGGCGCGGTATTCCAGACGCTGGATGTGGCCGGCGCGTTCGAACTGCCCCAGGCGATCCGCCTCGCCCTGCGGGGACGGGAGCGGTTCGACGGGTTCGTGGCACTGGGTTGCGTGGTGCGCGGCGAGACCGACCATTACACCCATATCTGCGGTGCCGCGATGTCGGGGCTGATGCAGGTGGCGCTGCAATTCGGCATCGCGCTCGGGGTCGGGCTGCTGACGGTCGACCGGCTGGACCAGGCGATCGCCCGGTCCGGCGCGGACGGCCACAACAAGGGCGCCGTGGCGGCGGTGGCGGCACTGCTGCAGATCCGTGCCGCCCGGGAACTGGGGGCGGCCTGATGGGCAAGCCGCCGCGCGGACGGCCGCGCACCGCCTCTCGCGTGGCCGCGGTGCAGGCGCTGTTCCAGAGCGAGCAGTCCGGCGAGAACCCCGAGACGGTGATCGACCAGTTCGTCCGCCATCGCCTGGGCAGCCTGCCCGGCGATGACGGGTTCGAGGATGGCCGGGTGCCCGATGCCGAGGTGAAGCTGTTCGCCCGCATCGTCCGCGACGCCGTGGCGCAGCAGGAAACGCTGGATGCGATGCTGGCCGAATCGCTGCCGCCGGTCTGGCCGCTGGCGCGGCTCGATCCGGTGCTGCGGGCGCTGATGCGGGCCGGGGCGGCCGAGTTATGGCGGCCCGACGGACCGCCGGTGCGGGTGGTGATCAACGAATATCTGGACATCGCGCACGGGTTCTTCTCGGGCGAGGAGCCGCGCATGGCCAATGGCGTGCTGGATGCGCTGGCGCGGCTGCTGCGCCCGGCGGAGGCAGGGGTGAGGTGAAGCCGGGCCGGGGCCCCATGGCCCGTTCGGACCTGCATGACCCGAAGGGTACCCCCCGGCGAGAAGGGTCCGGGACCCAGGCGCCGATGGACCATGCCGGCGGAGCCCCCAGCCTTGCGGTGCCCGGCGAGTTCACCCTGATCGCCCGCCATTTCCGCCCCCTCGCCGGGCCGGCGGGCCTCGATCTGCTGGACGATGCCGCCGTGCTGACCCCGCCCGAAGGACGCCAGCTGGTGCTGGCCGCGGATGCCATGGTGGCGGGGGTGCATTTCCTGCCCGGCGATCCGCCCGATCTGCTGGCCCGCAAGCTGCTGCGGGTGAACCTGTCAGACCTGGCGGCGATGGGGGCCACCCCGCTCGGCTATCTGATGACGATCGCGGCACCGCGGGACACCGCCGATGCCTGGTTCGCCGGCTTCGCCGCCGGTCTGGCGGCCGACCAGGCGGAATTCGGCCTGGCGCTGCTGGGCGGGGATACCACCGCCACTCCGGGGCCGCTGTGCCTGTCGCTCACCATCCTGGGCCATGTCGCGCCGGGCATGGCGGTGCGGCGGACCGGCGCGCAGGCCGGGGACGGGGTGTGGGTGACCGGCACGATCGGCGATGGCGCGCTCGGGCTCGCGGTCGCGACCGGGGCTCTGGTGGAC
>DAICZL010000572.1 GCA_027311165.1 bacterium | reverse complement strand
GGGCCGCTTCAGGGCGGCGGGGCGGGCCGGCTGCGCAGCCAGGTGATCGAGACGAAGGCGCCGACCCAGGAGCCGATGGCGGCGAAGACGACATAGATCCAGGACGTGGTGTAGCTGATCACCGCGAAGGCGGAGAGCAGGTACCACACGCTGCTCCAGCTGGCCGCGCCCAGTCGCCGGCGGGCGGCAACGGCGGCGGTGAACAGCACATAGACGGCATCGGTCGCGGCGGTGGAGAGGCTCACCCCGGCGGCGAGCAGCGGATCGATCGGCGGCATGTGGGGCTCCTTGCTCCGCACGAGTCTCTGCGGCGGGCCGGTCTGTCGCAAGCGCTTTCCGTCCGCTCCGCCGGCGCGGTCTTGCGCTCTGTTCAACCCCATCCCCGCGCGATATATGCGACCGGATGGGAGCAGAACGCGGCCGCAAGGGGCTTGACGCGCTCAACCTGTTCGTGGCCGCGGTCCAGACCGGATTCGGCCCGTTCATCGCCGTGTTCCTCTCCGACGAGGGCTGGACCGCCGCCAGCATCGGCTTCGCGATCAGCGTCGGGACCGTCGCGGGCATGGTGAGCCAGATCCCCGCCGGCGCGCTGATCGACCAGATCGACGACAAGCGCCTGGTTACCGCGATCTCGATCGGCGGGATCGGCGCCAGCGCGGTGATGATGCTGCTCTGGCCCACCATCGCCATGGTGATGGCCGCGCAGGTGCTGCACGCCTTCGCCAGTTCGATGACGGCTCCGGCGATCGCCTCGCTGACATTGTCGCTCTATGGCCATGACGGGTTCGGGATCAGCCTGGGGCGCAATGCCCGGTTCTCCTCGATCGGCGGGGCCGGGGCGGCGGCGCTGATCGGAGCGTTCGGGTCCTATGCCTCGGGGCGGGGGATGCTGCTGGTCACCGCCCTACTGGCGATCCCGGCGCTGGCTGCGGTCGCCGAGATCGGCAAGGTGGCCTCGGACGTGCCCGACCGGGCTTCCCCGCAGGCGGCGCCGGCGCGGGCGGGGGCCACCACGAAGCGGCAGGTCTGGAACGTGTTCCTCGATCGCGGCCTGAATATATTCGGCATCTCCTCGGGACTGTTCTTTCTCGGCAATGCCGCGATGCTGCCGCTGCTCGCCGATATGATGGCCCGCCAGGACGGGCGCTATGCCGCTTTGTCGCTCTCGGTGGCGATCATCCTCCAGCAGGTGCTGGTCGCGGTGCTGTCGCCCTGGGTGGGCCGTGCCGCCGAGCGCTATGGCCGCCGGCCGCTGCTGCTGCTGGGCTTCGCCGCGCAGCCGCTGCGCGGCATCCTGTTCGCGGTCGGCCCCAGCATGGCGGTGCTGGCGCCGAGCCAGATGCTCGATGGCATTAGCGGTTCGGTATTCGGTGTCATGGTACCCTTGATCGCTGCCGACCTCACCCGGCGCAGAGGGGCCATGAATCTCAGCATGGGTGCGATCAATCTCGCGATCGGTCTCGGCGCCGCGCTCAGCAACGTGATCGGCGGGGCGGTCGCGACCTATGCCGGCAGCCGGATCGCCTTCCTGTTCCTGGCCGGCGCGGGAGTCGCGGCGACCGCCCTGCTGTTCTGGGCGATGCCCGAGACCGCGCCGAAGACAGTACAGAACCCGAGCGGAGAGAGCGCATGACGCTGGAAATCACGGTCGGCCCGCCGCAGCTCACGATCAACCAGGGCTATACGGTGATGATCTCGGAACTGGACGGCGAGGTGCCGTTCCCCTCCGACAAGGGCCTGTATTTCCGCGATACGAGGATGCTGAGCGCCTACATGATCCAGGCCAACGGCCTGTCGTGGGAATTGCTGAACGCCGGTGCCACCACCTATTTCGCCGCCCGCAGCTACCTCACCAACCCGGTGATCCCGACCGAGGGCAGCGATATTCCCGCCCGCACGCTGCAGCTCGTGCTCTCGCGCACCGTGGCCGGGGGAATGCACGAGGATCTCGACCTCACCAACCAGAGCGGCCAGCGCGTCAGCTTCAATCTCGAGGTGCTGGTGCGCAGCGATTTCGCTGACATCTTCGAGGTGAAATCGGGCCGCATCGTCCGCCGCGGGCGGATCACCACCCATTGGTTCGCCGAGGAAAGCGAGCTCACCACCACCTACCGCAACCGCGATTTCGCTCGCAGCCTGATCCTGCGTGCCCGCTGCCAGCAGGGCGACTGCGTCTATGCCAATGGCCGGCTGAGCTTCGCGGTCGCGCTCGATCCGGGGGAGTCCTGGCATGCCTGTCTCGAATACATCCTGACCGATGGCGAGGAGCGTCATCTGCCGCCCACCACCTGCTATGCCGATGCCTCGGAGTCGGCGATGGCGCACGATCTCGCGTCCTGGAAATCATCGGTGCTGAAGCTGCACACCAGCAACGAGGAGTTCTACCGGCTCTACCACCAGTCGATCGAGGATATCGCGGCGCTGCGCCTGCCGGTGCGCGGATCGGAACACACGCGCTTCATCCTCGCCGCCGGCGTGCCCTGGTTCGTGGCCCTGTTCGGCCGCGACAGCCTGATCGTGGCGCTGCAGACCATGATGATCTATCCCGATTTCGCCCGCGGCGCGCTGGACATGCTGGGGGAACAGCAATCGCGGGAGCGCGATGAATATCGCGACGCCGAGCCGGGCAAGATCCTGCACGAAATGCGCCAGGGGGAACTCGCCCGGCTGAAGCTGATCCCCCATACGCCGTATTTCGGCACCGCCGATGCGACGCTGCTCTACATGATCACGTTCCATGCCGCCTGGCGCAGCACCGGGGACCGGACCCTGCTCGACCGGCTGCTGCCGGTGGCTGAACGCTGTCTGGAATGGATGGAGAAATACGGCGACAGCGACGGCGACGGGTTTCAGGAATACCAGACCTATTCCCCCAAGGGCTATGAGAACATGGCCTGGAAGGATGCCGGGGATTCCGTGATGTATCCCGATGGCACGCTGGTGCGCGGACCCAAGGCGCTGTGCGAGCTGCAGGGCTATGCCTATGACGCGATGCGGCGCATGGCCGATATCTACGATGCCGTAGGGCGCGCCGATGATGCCGCCCGGCTGCGCGAGAAGGCAGCGGCGCTGTATGCCCGCTTCAACGAGGAGTTCTGGGACGAGGAAGCCGGCTGCTACGCCTATTGTCTGGACGGCGAGAAGCTGCCGGTGCTCTCGGTCGCCTCCAATGTCGGGCATCTGCTGTGGAGCGGGATCGTGCCGGTCGAGCGGGCCGCCCGGCTGGTGGCAAGGCTGATGGCACCGGACATGTGGTCGGGCTGGGGCATCCGCACCCTCTCCTCGGAACATGCCGCCTATAATCCGCTGTCGTATCAGAACGGCTCGGTGTGGCCGCATGACAACGGCATGATCGCGATGGGCTTCAAGCGCTACGGCTTCGGGGCGGAGGCGGCGTCCGTTGCCCGCGACATCAGCGGCGCGGCGGGGTTCTTCATGCTGCACCGGCTGCCCGAGCTCTATGCCGGTATTTCCCGCGAGGACGGGACCAATTTCCCGGTGCAGTATCTGGGGGCGAACGTGCCACAGGCCTGGGCCGCCGGGACCGCCTTCACCCTGCTGCAGGCGCTGCTCGGCCTGCAGCCGGACGCACCGAACCGCAAGCTCTATGTCGATCCGATGCTGCCCGACTGGATCGAGGATGTGACCCTGCGCGATCTGCAGATCGGCAATCAGGTCTTCGACATCGCTTTCCAGCGCCAGGGCGAGGAGACCGTGTTCGAGGTGCTGCGCGGCGATCCGGGCAATGTGATCCGGGTGAAGCCGGGGACCGATCCGCTGGCCTGACCGCAGCGCGGGGGAGGATCGGCGCCGATCGCTTCTGCTGCCTGTCTGCGGGACCCCTGCCAGCGTGGCAGCCGATCCGACAGACCATCGGCCACCGCTCTGGCGCGCTGTTTCACCGGGCAACTTTATCCGATCAGATGATTCCATCTGATCGGATGTTGCCCAGAGCGGTGCCCGATCCGACAGACGATCGGCCACCGCTCTGGCGCGCTGTTTCACCGGGCAACTTTATCCGATCAGATGATTCCATCTGATCGGATGTTGCCTAGAGCGGTGCCCGATCCGACAGACGATCGGCCACCGCTCTTGCGCGCTGTTTCACTGGGCAACTTTATCCGATCAGATGATTCCATCTGATCGGATGTTGCTCTAAGCTGACGGCGTCCGGCCGAACCGGTGCGCCGGCGCACTGACTGGCCACCGGCCCGTCACGGCTTCAGGCCCGATAGTGGGCCCGAACTGCCGCCCGAGGCCCGCCTCCAGCAGCTGCGCCGCGTCGAAAGGATGCGCCCACAGGCCCGCGCGCCGGCCGCGGATCGAGACCTCGCGCGGCGCAGCCGGCCAGGCCAGCCCGGCCAGTCGCAGCACATCGGCCGACACCAGCGCGGTGCAGCCGAGTTCGCGCGTCAGCCCCTGCAGCCGGGCGGCGATGTTCACGACATCACCGAGCGCGGTGAAGGTGACATGGCGCTGAAAACCGATCTCGCCCAGCACCGCCGGGCCGCAATGCAGGCCGATGCCGTAGCCGAACGAGACCGCGAGTTCGTGGCCCACCGATGCGTCGAGGCGCCGGATGGCGGCGGCGATGGCCGAACAGGCCGCCATCGCCTGGGCGCAGGCCTGTTCCGGCGTGGTCCGCAATCCGAACAGCGCCAGCACGCTGTCGCCGCTGAACTGATTGGGCAGGCCGCCGGCACCGCTCACCGCCTCGGCCACCGCCTCGATGAAACGGCCGAGAAGGAACATGCTGTCATAGGCCATGCGATGTTCCAGCAGCGCGGTCGAGCCGCGCAGATCGACGAACATCGCCGCGACAAAGCGTTCATGACCGGTCCCGCCGCTGCCTCCGGCCACGAAATCCGCGGCCGAACCCGGCGGGATCAGCGGGTAGGCGGCGAGATCGGCGCGCGGGCGCAACTGGCAGGCCAGCCGGATCGCCGCCGGATCGGCGCCGACCCGGACCAGCACCGCCCGCTCGCTGCCCGAAGGCGCCGGCAGCGCGGCTTCGGAGCCGATCACCCGCACCCGGGAGGTGGAGCACCGGCCGCGCCCGCCGCAGACCGAGGCGTGGCTGAAGCCGATCAGCCGGCTTGCATCCAGCACCGACAGGCCCGGCGCGACCCGCGCCGAGCGGCCATCCGGATAGGCGATGGTGATCCGCCGCCGCCGCCGCTCCCGCCAGACGCGCACGCCGCGCGCGGCGATCAGCGCAGCCACGGCAGCGGCGTCCAGCGCGATGAAGACGTTGCGCGTGGCGAACATGAACGCCACCTGCGCCTCCGTGCCGGTCTTGTCGGGGGTGAGATAGGCCGCCCGCCAGGCCGGGTCTTCCAGCGCCTGCGCCACCTGCCGGGCGGTGGCGAAATAGCCCAGCAGCGCCAGGCAGGGGATCAGCACCGCGGCCGCCAGCATCTGGCTGCGCACCGGCGGATACCAGGATTTCAGGCTGAACGCCCGGTGCAGGCCGATGCAGGCATGGGTCCAGACCACGCAGAGCAGGGTGATCTGCACCAGGCCGAGCAGGGGGATCAGCGTCCACAGCACCGCCAGTTCCTGATGATAGGTCTTGTCGATGCCATAGAACAGCAGCGCCCCGCGGGTGACCGCGAGATGGTTGGCGAGCAGCGGCGGGATGGACAGGCCAAGGCCGAGCTGGATCGCATCCGAGCGCGTCCAGCCGACATGGCGGCGGGCATAGAGCGAACCCATGCCCAGCAGGAAATGGATCAGCAGCGAGCCATAGAGCAGGGTGGTGCCGATCCAGCCCTGCCAGATCAGCTTCTGCACCCGCAGCACCGCCTCCATCACATCGAGCGAGACGTTGCCGCTCGCATGGTCGAGGAGATGGGTGAACACATAGGTGAACAGGATCGATCCGGTGGCGAGCCGCAACCGCCGGGTCCAGGGGCCGGAGGAAAACAGCGCGACGTTGGGCGCGGAACGATCCCCCCCGTCCGCGCCGGGCGCGCGCGATGATATCACCATGAATCACTGTCCCCGTTGGCGACAGTTAAGGCAGAAGCCGGCGCCGCGTTAAGTGAAAGCTTGGCAGCCCGCGGCTGGGCGGCCTATGCAGAACGATGCGCCGGCCGTCTCCGGCGCGATGACCACGGACCCGGACGATGCCCCCGACCGATCAGGACACTCGCGAGGCCGCTCTGATGGCCAGCCCCCTGTTCCGCGCCATGACCCCCCCGGAGCGCGGGCAAGTGCTCGCCCATGCCGTGCTGCGCCGCTTCGGCCGCAATGCCGCGATCCTGCGCCGCGGCGATGCCGGCACCGGCATGTTCGTCATCCTCGGCGGGCGCGCCAGGGTCAGCCTGGTATCGGCCGACGGGCGCGACGTGACGCTGGGGGTGCTGGGTCCGGGCCAGCTGATCGGCGAATTGTCACTGCTCGACGGCGAGCCGCGCAGCGCCAATGTCGATGCGCTCGAGGATTGCCAGCTGCTGAGCATCGATCGGAGCCGGTTCCTGCAGCTGCTGCGGGCGAACCCCGATCTGTGCATCCGGCTGATGGGCGTGCTGGCCGGAAGGCTGCGCCAGGCCAATCAGGCGATCGAGGAACTGGCCGCGCTCGACCTGACCGGACGGCTCAGCCAGCTGCTGCTGCGATTTCTGCGCGATTTCGGGGTGAAGGCCGCACAGGGCACGCGGATCGATCTGCGGCTGTCACAGAAGGACCTGAGCGCGCTGGTGGCGGCATCGCGGGAAAAGGTGAACCAGCAGCTGCGGAGCTGGGTGAAGGACGGCACCATCGCCTATGAGCGGGGCTATATCGTGGTGCTGCAGCCGGACGCGCTGGGACCCGGTCCCGAATAGGCCCAACCGCGAACAGACCTGTCGGCGACGGGCGCGGGGACCGCCCGCCGCCGTGGGGTCCACCGGCGATGGCGGGGCTGAAAGACCGCCATCGGACAGACCGGCATGGAGTTGAATTCTCCCCCGGGACGGGGAGAAATACCTTCCCGCAATAGCTGCGCCTCCGCGATCGGGCGGCGACCACGACAGGGCCGCCGCCCGATGGAGGCGCCTTCAGGCCCGACCTGCCGGCGGGTGCGCCGATCAGGCGCCGTACATCATGCTGCCGGCCGGATCGATGTATTGAACCTGGTCCTCGACGCCGCGCACGCCGGGTACGTTCTCCGCCGCGACCAGCATCGCCCGGCGCGCCGGCTCGTCATAGACGACGCCCTTGAGGCAGATCATGCCGTCCACGGCCAGCACGGTCACCCGCGCGAGCCCGATCCAGGGCTGCTGGCGCAGCGCCTCGATCACCTGGTCGCGCAAGGCGGCATCGCCACTTGCCGGCACCGCGACCTGCGCCAGTTCCCGTTCCAGCACGCGCAGCAGGTCGGCGCGGCTCACCACCCCCACCAGCCGCCCGTCCTCGACCACCGGCACGCGCTTGATGCGCCGCTTCTCCATCAGTTCGACGATCGCCTCGATCGGGGTCGAGGGCGCCACGCTCTCGACCTCGGTGGACATCACCTCCGCCACCTTGCGGCCGTGGCTGCGGATATAGTCCTCGGCGAGTCGGGAGGGGCCGCGCAGGAACTGCCGCCAGGCCGAACGCGGGCGTTCGGTGCCGGTCTCGACCCGGCGCAGCAGATCGCCCTCGGTCACGATCCCGGCGAGCCCGCCGCCGGCATCGACCACGGGCAGGCCGCTCACATGCTGTTCGAGCATCAGCCGGATCGCATCCGCGATCGCGGCATCCGGCCGCACGGTTACCAGAGTACGGGTCATGATATCGGACGCCTGCATCAGTTCCTCCCGCGCAACTGCGACGAGCCGACGATGGCATGGGCGCGCCGGTCCGGCCTTGATCGAGATCATCCGCGCGACCGGGCCGGGCGCCGGCGGGTTCAAACCTCGCCGGCGGCGATGCTCGCGAGCGTGGCCCGGTCGCGGATCAGGATCATGGCGGCGGAGGGCACGGCGATCACGCGCCCGGTCCGCAGGCGCGTCAGGGTGCGGCTCACGGTCTCGACCGTGAGGCCGAGATAATCCGCGATGTCCGCGCGCGTCATCGGCAGGCTGATCACATCCTCCGTGCGGGCCGGGCAGGACGCCGCCCGGGGATAGGCGAGCAGGAAGCTCGCCAGCCGCTCGCGCGCGGTTTTGCGGCCGAGCAGCAGCATCTGCTCCTGCGCCGCCACCAGCTCGTCCCGCGCCACCGCCAGCAGGCGCTGCTCCATCACCGGGAATTCGTCGAGCAGCTGGCGCAGGCCGGCGCGGGAGAACCGGCACAGCCGCATCGGGCCCAGCGCCTCGGCACCGAAGGCATAGATGTCCGACACCGCGAGTCCCAGGAAATGCCCGACCCCGGCAAAGCCGATGATCTGCCGACGACCGTCGGGCAGGGACTTGATCAGCCGCGCAGTGCCAGCGGTGACATTGAAGAACGTGTCCGCCGCCTGGCCTTCCTCGATGAAGGCAGTGCCGGCGGCCACCTCGCACTCCACCGCCATTTCCGAAAGACGGGTCAGATCGGCGTCCTCGACGACGCCACACATGGTATGAAGCCGGGCGCCGCAGGTCCGGCACCCATCGCTGTGCTGCGGCCGAACCACGATCGAACGACGGTTCATCCAGTCCATGGCCGCTGTGAGATCCTGTTCGCCCCGATGCAAGAATCTTATAGGATGGCCTGGCCGGCGGCGGAACCCTCGACCGAAGGCCGCCATGATCTGGATCAATGCCCCGATCCGCCTGGCGGCGATGGTGCCGGAGCCGGACCACAAGGCGCTACACGCTCCCCCAAGCCGCTACGCCCTGCCCGAGAGCCATCCCCGGGCGCGCCCTCACCGGAGGGGCTTTGGATCGCGATCACCCAGGCCTGCGCATCCCCGGGCTTGCGCATGCCCCGGGCTTGCGCATGCCCAGGGCTTGCGCACGCCAAGGCTTGCGCAAGGACCATGGGCGTTGGCCGCGACGCCCGAAGGCGCCGGTCGGGCGCAGTCCCGCCGGCCCTTCGACCCTGGCTAACCCCGTTCCTGGCGCAATGGGGCCAGCATCCGCGCCGCGGCCTCATCCTCGAAGATCGCCTCCACATCCTGTGCCACCCGCCGCCGCCAGTTGGGCCGCTCGCGGTCGGTGCCGGGCAGGTTCAGCCCGATCTTTTCACCGGAGAGATCATCGGCCTGGGCCAGCACCAGCGCCGCCGGGCTGCGGGCGATGAAGGCGTGGATCGCCGCCACCGGAGGGGTCTCGCCGGTCGCGAGACCCGCCTCGGCCAGCGCCGCGCCGAGCGCCTGCTTCTCGACCTCCCGCGCGGCCAGGGCCGCTGCCTCCCCGGGCGCATCGATCAGCCGCAAGGCACCCAGTTCGGCGATGTCCTCGCCCGACCACCAGCCGGCGAGCGTGGGCAGGTCATGGGTGGAGACACAGGCGACCGCCTTCGCCGGGTAAGCCGCCGGCGGCTTGAACCCGCCGCCCTCGCGCTCGAACCACAGCCCCCGGTAGCTCAGCACATCGGCCTCGGCCAGGCGCTCGCGGAAGCCCGGCGGCACGGTGCCCAGATCCTCGCCCACCACCAGGCAGCGCGCGGCCGCGCTCTCCAGCGCCAGCTGGCCCAGCAGGTCTTCCAGCGGATAGTCGACATAGGCACCATCCCGCGCGCCGGCGCCTTCGGGGATCCAGAACAGCCGCGACAGCCCCATCACGTGGTCGATCCGCAGCGCCCCGGCATGGCGCATATTGGCCGCTAGCAATCCGGCAAATC
>DAICZL010000568.1 GCA_027311165.1 bacterium | reverse complement strand
CATCCAGCGGGACGCATCCCGGCGGAAGCATCCAGCGGACCGCATCCGGGGGGCGGGGCCGGTTGCGCTCACCGCGCGGCCGGCCCCCCCGAACCAGACGCAGACCCGGGGGGGCGCGCCCGGCCGTCAGCCCGCCGGGGCGGGGGCCGGCGCGGGGGCCTTCGCCTCCTTCTCGCTCGCGCCCAGCTCCTGGCTGCGGCGGATCGACAGCGAGGGATCGAGGCACAGGATCTCCTCGAACTCGTTCACGCTGTCCACCTCGGTGCCCATCGCGATGTTGGTCACCCGCTCCAGGATGAATTCCAGCACCACCGGCACCTGGTGCTCCACCATCAGCCGCTCGGCCTCGGCGAAGGCGCTCTTGAACTCGTTCGGGCTCTTGACGCGGATCGCCTTGCAGCCCAGCCCCTCGGCCACCGCGACGTGATCGACGCCGTAGCCGGGCACGGCGTCGCCGTCCGGGGCGGCGTTGATGTTATCGAAGGCCAGGCTCACCTCGAAATCCATCTTGAAGCCGCGCTGGGCCTGGCGGATCAGGCCGAGATAGGAATTGTTCACCACCACGTGCAGATAGGGCAGCTTGTACTGGGCGCCGACCGCGAGTTCCTCGATCATGAACTGGAAATCGTAATCGCCCGACAGCGCCACGATCTTGCGGTCCGGATCGGCCGCGCGGGCGCCCAGCGCCGCGGGCAGCGTCCAGCCCAGCGGTCCGGCCTGGCCGCAATTGATCCAGTTGCGCGGCCGGTAGACGTGCAGGAACTGCGCGCCGGCGATCTGCGACAGGCCGATCGTGGTCACGTAGCAGGTGTCGCGGTCGAACACCTGGTTCATCTCCTCATAGACCCGCTGGGGCTTCAGCGGCACCGTGTCGAAATGGCTGCGCCGCAGCATGCTCTCCTTGCGGTGCAGGCAGGCGCCGGCCCAGTCGGTGCGGTCGCGCAGCTTGCCCTCCGCCCGCAGCTCGCCCGCCACCTCGATGAACAGCCGCAGCGCCGCGGCGGCGTCGGAGACGATGCCGAAATCCGGGCCGAACACGCGCCCGATCTGGGTCGGCTCGATGTCGACATGCACGAAGCGGCGCCCGCGCGTATACACCTCCACCGATCCGGTATGGCGGTTGGCCCAGCGATTGCCGATGCCGAACACGAAATTCGATTCGAGGAAGGTGGCATTGCCGTAGCGGTGGCTGGTCTGCAGCCCGACCATGCCGGCCATCAGCGGATGATCGTCGGGGATGCTTCCCCAGCCCATCAGCGTCGGGATCACCGGCACGCCGGTCAGCTCGGCGAAGGCCACCAGCAGATCCGACGCATCGGCATTGATGATGCCCCCGCCGGCGACGATCAGCGGCCGTTCGGCCGCGTTCAGCATCGCGATCGCCTTCTCGGCCTGCTTGCGCGTCGCCTGCGGCTTGTAGGCGGGCAACGAGGCGTAGGTGTCCTCGTCGAATTCGATCTCGGCCAGCTGCACATCGATCGGCAGGTCGATCAGCACCGGGCCCGGCCGGCCCGAGCGCATCACGTGGAAGGCCTGCTGGAACACCATCGGCACCAGCGCCGGCTCGCGCACCGTCACCGCCCATTTGGTCACCGGCCGGGCGATCGTCTCGATGTCGATCGCCTGGAAATCCTCCTTGTAGAGTTTCGCCCGCGGCGCCTGGCCGGTGATGCACAGGATCGGCACGGAGTCCGCCTGCGCGGCATAGAGCCCGGTGATCATGTCGGTGCCGGCCGGGCCGGAGGTGCCGATGCACACGCCGATAGTGCCGGCCTTGGCGCGGCTGTAGCCGTCGGCCATGTGGGAGGCGCCCTCGACATGGCGGGCCAGGATGTGGCGGATCGATCCGCGCGCCCTGAGTGCCGCATACAGCGGATTGATCGCGGCACCCGGCACGCCGAACGCCAGGCTGACGCCCTCGCGTTCCAGCACCAGCACCGCCGCGTCCACCGCTTTCATCCTGGCCATTCGCTCTCTCCCCCTGGACCTCGCAGCACTTACCATGACAGGTCGGCGCGGCCACGCGGCGGGATTTCCGCATCGCGGAACACAGTGAACAACGCCGCGCGATTTCATGCCCCTGAGCGGTTTCCAGAGCGTGCCCGCGCGATCCCGGCGGCGGGGGGGGGCGGCGTTTTTCCGGATGGCGGAAACGCCCGCGCCCTGCAGCTGCGGGGCGCACCCGGCACCGCTTCGGAGGCAACCGGCCCGCGTTGACAGCGACCCGTGAAGGCAGCAAGACCGGAACGGCCCTGGATCCCGCCCTGCGCGAGACCCGCCATTCCCGCGGGGTCCGCCAGCCGGAGCGCTGCGCCGCCCGGGCGCGCTCGCGCACCCCTCGGCCTCGCGTGTTCCGGGGCAGATGCGGCCCGGTCCGATGCGCCGGCCGGCCCGGCGACGGAGGTCGGCAATCGGGCGGTCGCCGGCGGAGGGTGACCGCCATGGCAAGCGGAGGCAGCGCGTGGCACGACCGATCAAGCCCGGCAAGACCGCCGGCCGCGGCACCGCCCGCCCCCAGCCGGCCCGTGGCCAGGCCCCCCGGGCGGGCCGGGGCGGCGGCGATCAGGTGCAGTCCCTGGTGCGCGCGCTGTCGCTGCTCAACCGCATCGCCGAGGCCGCCGATGGCGGGGCGAGCCTCACCGATCTGTCCCAGCAGCTCGGCCTGCCGCCCTCCACCGCCCACCGGCTGCTGACCACGCTGGAACAGGAGCGGTATGTCCGCTTCGATCCGGACGGCAGGCTGTGGTCGATGGGGGTGCAGGCCTTCGTCACCGGCAGCGCCTTCACCCGCACCCGCAGCCTGGTCGCCCTGGCCCGGCCGCATCTGCGCCGGCTGATGGAAGAGAGCGGAGAGACCGTCAATCTCGCGGTCGAGGACGAAGGCCAGGCGGTGTATCTGGCCCAGGTGGAATGCCGCCAGATGATGCGCGCCTTCGCCCGGCCGGGATCGCGGGTGCCGCTGCATTGCTCGGCGGTGGGCAAGGCGATCCTCTCGGCGGTCTCGGACAAGGCGCTGGGCCAGATCCTGCAGCGCCACGGCATGCCCAGGCTCACCCTGCGCACCCTCGTCACCCCCGCCGCGCTGCGCGAGGATCTGGCCCGCGCCCGCGCCGCCGGCTTCGCCATCGACGAGGAGGAGCACGCGATCGGCCTGCGCTGCATCGCCGCCCCGGTGTTCGACGAGACCGGCGAGGCGATCGCCGCCGTCTCCGCCTCCGGCCCGATGGCGCGCATCCTCGATGACCGGGTGGCCGGCCTCGCGGCGCTGGTGCGCGAGACGGCGCGGGCGATCTCGGCCGAGATGGGCGGGCAGGGGTCCGGCGGGCGCGTGCGATGACCGCGCTGCAGGCGCGGCTGCTGGGGCTCGCCTGCCGTGGCCGCCTCCGCGCTGCCGACGCGCAGGAAGGGCTGGCGCGCTGTGCCGCGCGACTGGGCGTGGAGGTGAGCCTCGCCGATCTCGCCGAGGCGCTGGCCGGCGCGGTGGCGGCGGGGCTGCTGCGCGATCCGGTCTGCCTGGAACAGGGCGCGCTGCAGTGCCACTGGCGGCTGGAGCCGACCCCGGAAGGCCATGCCCGGGCGGCGGACCTGGAGTTCGGGCAAGCCCCAGCCGGTGCTGCCCAGGCCGGTGCTGCCCCCACTGGTGCCGCCCCAGCCGGCGAGGCCCAAGCCGGCGATGCCCCC
>DAICZL010000565.1 GCA_027311165.1 bacterium | reverse complement strand
CGCCTGGTTGAACCGCAACCGCCGCTTGGCAAAGGACTTCGAGGCAACCGTCGCGTCCGCGACCGCCTTCCTCTATGCCGCATCGGCCATGTTGCTCATCAGGCGAATGGCTCGTTCCACATGAGTTCAGAGTCGGACTCTGAAAGGCATCCGCCTGGTGGCCCGATCCGGGGCCGGACGGCTGGGCCAGTATTGCCGGGCCAATACCGGCGGGGACTCGCTCTCCGCGGGCACATGTTTCTGTTCGCAACCCGATCGACGGAGGACACCATGCCCAGCACGAACTGGACCGGCACGGCCGGGGACAACAACTTCAATACGGCGGGGAACTGGACGGCCGGGGTTCCCATCGCGGGCGAGGATGCTACGATCGACGGCACCGCCACGGCGCCGCTCACCATCCTGTTCAAGACCGGGACCGACACCGCCAATACGCTCGGCATGGCCTATGCCACGCTGTCGATGAGCGGCGGCAGCCTGACCCTTCAGAACGCCTCGGGCCTCGATGCCTTCATCCAGTCGGCTGGCACGCTCGACTTTCAGAACGGCGGCAGCAACAGCGCCGTCAGTTCCTTCGGCGGACCGGTCACCGAGACCGGCGGCACCATCAAGGTCGATGCCGGCGCGCTCGACCTGTATGGCGGGGGCAGCTTCGCCGGCAAGCTCACCGGGGCGGGGGCGATCGTCTTCCGTGGGGCGCAGACCTACACGCTGAATTCCGGCACCAGCCTCACCCTCGGCGCGCTCGATGTCATCGACAACGGGACCACACTGGCGCTGGCCACCAGCCTCACCTACACCGGCGCCCTGTACCAGGCCGGCAACACCGCGATCACGCTCGGCGCCAATACGCTGACCCTCTCCGGCACCGACACTCTGGGCGGCCTGGTCACCGGCGCTGCCGGCGGGCGGCTGGTCTCCTCGGGCAGTCTCACCACCGATGCCATGACGCTGGGCGGCGCCTTGGTGCTGGAAAACAAGGGCACGCTATCCTTCGGGTCCATCTACAATCTGTATATCGGCGATTCCTCGTCCAGCACCGCGAGCCTGCTCAACGATGCCGGCGCGACCATCGACATCACCGGCGACTTCACGATGTTCCGCAACGGCAACACCACGCTGGTCAATGCCGGCACGCTGGAAAAGACCGGCAGCAACGGCACCAGCTATATCGATCCGGCGCTGACCGATACCGGCACCATCCTCGCCGACAGCGGCACGCTGTATTTCCGCAACAATGACAGCTTCGCCGGCGCCATCAACGGCACCGCGACAGTGGCCTTCGGCGGCAGCGGCACCGATACGCTGCTGACCGGCACGGTGCTGAACGTGGCCCATGTCGATGTCGTGGATAACGGCACCGATCTCGTGCTGACGCTGCCGCTGATCTACTCCGGCAGCCTGTACCAGGCCGTCAACACCGCGATCACGCTCGGCGCCAATACGCTGACCCTCTCCGGCACCGACACTCTGGGCGGCCTGGTCACCGGCGCTGCCGGCGGGCGGCTGGTCTCCTCGGGCAGTCTCACCGCCGATTACATGACGCTGGGCGGCGCCTTGGTGCTGGAAAACAAGGGCACGCTGTCCTTCGGGTCCAACAACAATCTGGTTATCGGCGATTCCTCGTCCAGCACCGCGAGCCTGCTCAACGATGCCGGCGCGACCATCGACATCACCGGTGACTGGTCGATCTATCGCAACGGCAACACCACCCTGGTCAATGCCGGCACGCTGGAAAAGACCGGCAACACCGGCACCAGCTATATCGATCCGGCGCTGACCGATACCGGCACCATCCTCGCCGACAGCGGCACGCTGTATTTCCGCAACAATGACAGTTTCGCCGGCGCCATCAACGGCACCGCGACGGTGGCCTTCGGCGGCGGTTGCACCGATACGCTGGCCCATGGAACCAAGCTGACGGTTGCCAATCTCGATGTCCTCGACAACGGCACGACGCTGCTCATCACCACCAAGCTGTCCTATGCGGGCGCCCTGTATCAGGCCGGCAACACGACGATCACGCTCAAGGGCGTCACCCTGACCCTGACCGGGTCGGCCGGGCTGCACGGGCTGGTCGGCGGGACGGGCACGCTGCTGCTGAACAAGACGCTTGCCACGCTCTCCACTGACGGGATGACGCTCGGCGGCTCGGTCACGCTCGAGAACAAGGGCGTGGCCGGCCAGGCCGCCAACATCACCCTCGGCGACACCTCGGCCGCGTCCGCGACGCTGAAGAACGATTTAGGCGCACACTACAACATCACCGCCGATGTCAGCATCTATCACAACGGCACGGGCGAGATCAGCAATGCCGGCAGCTTCGCCAAGACCGGCGGCACCGGCACCAGCAGCGTCGGCGCCAACATGGTCAATACCGGCACGGTGGCCGTCGATACCGGGCGGCTGGAGTTCACCGGGCTGTTCACCAACGATGCCACGGTGAGCGCCACCACCGGCGGCACGGTCGAGTTCAACAACTCGCTGACCGCCGATGCCTCCAAGACCGGCACCGTCACCATCACCCTGGGCGCCACCGCCACTTTCGACCAGTTCGTGGCGTCCAGCCAGAGTGTGACCTTCGGCGACAATTCCGGCCATGCGGTGCTGAACGATGCCGGCAATTTCGACGCCACCTTCGCCGGCTTCCAGCTCGGCAATACGATCGACGTGACCGGGCTGGGCCTGCTCTCCGCGCCGAGCTTCACCGGCGGGGTGCTGAGCCTGCAGAACAGCAGCCACGTGACGGTCGCGCAGCTGCACTTCTCCGGCAGCTACACGCTCGCGAATTTCGTGCTGGCGAGCGACGGCAATGGCGGCACGCTGATCACCGATCCGCCCGCCGGGGCGGCGGCGGATCTCACCGGCTGGTCGGCTGCCCAGGCGCATGCGGCGGCGGCAGCGAACGCCACGGCAGGCGGCGGGGGAGGCCATCCGGGTTCGCTGTTCGACCCGATCTTCGCCCATGCGGCGGGACATGGCTGAGCGGGTCCTGGGCTGAGCCGGCTGGGGCTGGTTCAGGGCGGGGCTGAGCCGGCTGGGGCTGAGTCATGGCTGGGCTGAGTCAGGGCTGGGCTGAGCCAGACCGGGGCTGACCCAGACCGGCGCAGAGCCAGACCGGGGCCGAGCCGGAATTGCGAGCCGATCGGCCAGGGCAGTCCCCGCCCTGGCCGGTCCGGCCCCCCCGTCCTGCCGGCTGGGCCGTGTCCTGCCGGCTGGGCCGGGATTTTGCGAAGCCCGTGCCCGTCCGGCCGATCTCCTCACCCGGCGCCGGCCCGTGCTAGAAGCCCGGCCATGATGATCCGAACCCGCTTCGCCCCGAGCCCGACCGGGCTTCTGCATATCGGCGGCGCCCGCACCGCGCTGTTCAACTTCCTGTTCGCCCGCCACCATGGCGGCGCCTTTCTGCTGCGCATCGAGGACACCGACCGCGAACGCAGCACCGAAGCGGCGACGCAGGTGATCCTGGAAGGCCTCGCCTGGCTCGGCCTCGATCCCGACGAACCCGCCCTCTACCAGTCCGCCCGCGCCGCACGCCACGCCGAGGTGGCCCACGAGATGCTGGCCGCAGGCCATGCCTATCGCTGCTGGTGCACGCCCGACGAGTTGCGGCAGATGCGCGAGCGCGCGGTCGCCGAGGGCCGCCCGCCCCGCTATGACGGCACCTGGCGCGACCGCGACCCTGCCGAGGCGCCGCCAGGCGTGGCGCCCGCCATCCGCCTGCGCGCCCAGCGCGAGGGCGCCACCGTGGTGGAGGATCTGGTCCAGGGCAGCGTGCGCGTGGCCAATGCCGAGCTGGACGACATGATCATCCTGCGCAGCGACGGCAGCCCCACCTATCTGCATGCCGTGGTGGTGGATGACCACGACATGGCGATCAGCCATGTCATTCGCGGCGACGACCATCTGACCAACACCTTCCGCCAGGTGCAGGTCTATCAGGCGATGGGCTGGGCGCCGCCGCGCTTCGCCCATATCCCGCTGATCCATGGCGCCGACGGGGCCAAGCTGTCCAAGCGCCATGGCGCGGTCAGCGTGCTGGAATTCCGCGAGCAGGGCTTCCTGCCCGAGGCGCTGTGCAACTACCTGCTGCGCCTGGGCTGGGGCCATGGCGATGACGAGGTGATCAGCCGCGCCCAGGCGATCGCCCTGTTCGACCTCGACGGCGTCGGCCGGGCGGCGAGCCGCATGGACTACGCCAAGCTCACCCATCTGAACGGCGTGTGGCTGCGCCAGGCCGATGACGAGAGGCTGACCGCGGAGGTGATCGGCCGGCTGGACGTCGCCCCTGGCAGCGTCGCCGCCGGGCGGATCCGTGCGCTGATGCCGGGGCTGAAGGAGCGCGCCAGAACACTGAAGGAACTCGCCGACAGCGCGGCCTTCCTGGCGCGCGCGGTGCCGTTGCCGATGGAGCCGAAGGCCGAGGCGCTGCTGACCCCGCAGGCGCGCGAGATGCTGAGCGCCAGCGCCGGGGTTCTCGCCGAAGTGACGGAGTTCACGCCGGCCAGCCTCGATGCGGCGCTGCGACACTTCGCCGAGGCGACGGGACGCAAGCTCGGCCAGGTGGCGCAGCCGCTGCGCGTGGCACTTACCGGCAGCACGACCAGCCCGGGGATCGATG
>DAICZL010000552.1 GCA_027311165.1 bacterium | reverse complement strand
GGGGTAAGTCTGCGCCCGGGCCGGGACCGGCGAAGGCCGCCGAGGCACGGCGCAAAGACCACGCCCGGAGGGGTTTACCGTCAATTCCTCCGAAACCCCTGACGCTCGGGGGCAGCCTTCAGGACCTGCGGGTCGCGAGGGGCGATCGGGGCAACGCCCCGGTCTGATGTCCGCGGACCTCGCGCCGCACCCGGCCGATCGACCTGCCCTCGCGGCAGGCCGGGCCACGCCAACCCGGCGCAGCAACAGGAAAGCCGGAAGTGCTGGATCGGGCCAGCGCTTCCGGCTTGTCAGATCAGTCGGCCCCCGGTCAGACCTTGAAGTTGTTCGCGGTCAGGCTGGAGACGTGGGTGAACTCGATCTTGGTGCCGTCGGTCAGCGTCAGGAAGCTGTTGCCGCCAGACTGGGTGACATCGCTCGCGACCTGGGCGTTGGTGGCATAGCCGTAGCTGACCAGCGCGACCGTGTCCTTGCCCACCGTGAAATCATTGATGGTGACGTTGGTCGGCCCGCCGGTGTTGTGCTGCGAGGCGCTGGTGACGGCGTGGTTGAAGATGAAGAAGTCGCTCGCCCCGGCCGCATTGCCGTTGAAGATTTCCTGGCCCACGCCCGCCGAGATGGTATCGGCGCCGGAGCCGGCGAAGATGTTCGCCCCGCCGGTGATCGAGCTGGCGAAGAAGCTGGTGCCGGCGATGCTGCCGCCGCTGGGGGTGCCGAAGCGGCCGGCGCCCACCAGCGTCTCGTTGCCGCTGCCGGCCTGGATCACGCCGCCGCCATCGACGCCGGCGAACAGACGGTCGCCCTGGCCGCCGCCGGTGACCGAGGAGGTCGGGTCGGTGCCGGCCTGGATCCAGTTGTTGCCCGCGGTGCCGCCGAACACGACATCCTTGTGCATGCCGCCCCACACGGTGACGGACCCGCCGCCGCCCACGATGGTGTCGGCCCCGCCGGAAACGGTGGCGGTATCGGCGAACAGCAACTGGCCGCTCCAGCCCTGGCCGAAGGCGATCAGCTTGCTGTTGGTGTCGGACAGACCGACGCCGACCGTGTCGTGGCCGCTGCCGCTGCCGCCAACCATCGTGTCGTTGCCGCGCAGCCCGATGTAGTTGTTCGAGTCGCCGCTGACATCGAGGTAGTTGGACCCGGAGCCGCCCAGAATGGTGTTGTTGCCGCTGGCCGCGGTGATCGTGTTGTTGCCGCTGCCGGCATCCAGCGTGTAGCCGCCGCCCGTTACGCTTGCGGCATTGATGTTGAAGACGTTGTCACCGCCGCCGGCGATCACGAACCCGTGGCCCACGCCGTTCGCGCCGGCGCCGGAATTGAAGGTCATGCCGCCCTCGCCACCGATCACGGTCAGCGCCTTTGCGGCCCCGTTGATCGTAACCGCGGTCGAACTGTTGTCGACCACGCCGACGTAGTTGGACGACAGCGTCACATCGGCGCCGGGAACAGCAACCGGGCTCGGGCCGCCAATATCCAGAACCGAGGGCGTGCTGACCGGGGGCACCGAACCAGAGAACTGAACGCTGGTTAACGATCCACCGATGATACCCGCAGAGATCTGATCAGCCAGAGATTGTGCCAGAACGAAATTGGACGACGCGGTATAGGGCAACGACCAGATTTCATTGCCGCCACCGCCGTTGGAACCAAGAACTGTCACGTTCGGCATCGATGGCGCCCCTGCGTCTCAACTGCCCGGCGGACCGGGCGAATGAACCTGTCGTTAACGAGGGGTTTATGAGCAGGCGTCGGGATGGGCAAGAGTTAAATGAAGTGAATGCGTTGACAGATTGGTGATGGGTTCGCGGAAGCCGTTAACCATTCCGCCAGGCGTCTGGTTTGCGCCGGAAATTCAGCGCCGTAACCGGGGCCCCTTTTCGCGGTGCGGCAACGCCGGTGGCGGTGGTCACGCCGTGGGTAGAGACAACTCTGCCGCGAACAACGGGGGCCTTTGCGTTGTCAGGCGTGTTCCGGCCCGGCCGGTGGCGCGTTCGAGCCCGGCCGAACCGCACACTTCGTCCCGCCCGCCATCGGATCATCGGTTCCGTTGAGTCGCTGCATCGGCTTGGTCCGCCGGCCGGGCCGCCACCACCGGTTGTCCTGATCCGCTTTCAGCGGATTGATGCGATTTCGGAGAAGCTGCCCCGGTTCCGCCAGGCTGCGGTTCCGCCAGACCCCGGTTCCGCCAGACCCCTGGCAGGGCCGATCCCCCGGTCCCGGCTCGGCGAGGGCGGCACGCGCCGACCGGCGGGCGGCAAGCCCCTGCCGGGGGCGGGAGACCGCCCCAGGGGAAAACCAGGCCCCCAATCTTTCCGACCGCCTTGGCCGGGGGCGGCCATCACCGCCCGTTTCGGGCGCGGCGGCAGCCGGGGCGGGGGGAGGAGCGCCCGACGGCGCCGGCCCCGGGATCGCCGCCAGGGGGGGCATCATTCGGATGACGACCGGCAGCTCACGCAGCGATCGGCCTGGCTGAGGACCCTCGATCCGGCGCGCCCGGCGCCCGGTCCGGACCCGACGGCGCCCGCCCCCG
>DAICZL010000415.1 GCA_027311165.1 bacterium | reverse complement strand
CCCGGGCGGCGCCGGCCGCCACCGGGGGTTTGCAGGCGCTCTTCCCTGGGGGGTCTCCAAGGGAAGCGCGCCTGCCGTTGCGGCGCAGAGCGGCCCCGGCCGCACCCCGGATGCGCAGGCGCGCCAGGTCCGCCGCGGGCGGAAAGGCAACCGGCGGGGCCACCTGTGCCGGCCGGGCGTCGGGCGAAGGGTCGGGGTCTCGCAGCGGCGGGCAGGTGCACCGCCAGCCAGGCGGCGCGGGAATGCGCGCGCTCATCGCCCCCTCCCGCACGAAGCGGCCGGGACGATCTGCCGACCGCGCCGCGACCAGGGGGGGCGGCCAGGCCGTGGTGCCCGGAACAGGCGGGCGAGCGCGCCGCCGCTGCCCGGACGCGACATCGGAACCGGGTGTGGCCAGGATCGGGTGAGGCCAGAACCGGATAAGGCCAGAACCGGATAAGGCCAGAGCCGGATAAGGCCAGAACCGGACGAGGCCCGAGCCCGCGGGGCTCGGCGTTTCTTGGGCGTGGCCACCGGCGCGCGCCTCTGCCACTCTTTCCCAACCCCGACCTCGTGGCGCGGCCACAATGGCACGTGGCCAGGGCAATGACTGACGCTGCAACCGGAAACACCGAGAGCCAGATGATCTCTTCAAGGGTGCGGGGCCACCAGCGTCCCGATAGGGGCGAGGCCGGTCCTGCGCGGCAGGAAACAGCGATGGGACGCAGGGCAGCGATGGGACGCAGGGCCCTGCTGGTCACCGCCGCTTCCGCCGCGTCCTGGCTGTCTCCCGCCCGGCCGCGCGCGGCGGGCGCCGGCCTCGTCCGCGTAGGCGTGCTCACCGACATGGCGGGGCCCTTCAAGGACCAGGTGGGGCCGGGCTCGGTGGTCGCCGCCGGGCTCGCCGCCGAGGATTTCGCCGCCGAGGCGCAGGGGCTGCGCGTCGAGATCCTCTCGGCCGACCATCAGAACAAGCCCGACATCGGCAGCGCCATCGCCCGCGGATGGGTGGACGAGGAAGGCGTCGGCGCCATCGTCGATCTGCCCAATTCCGCGGTGGCGCTGGCGGTCAGCCGGCTGATGCGCGAAAAGGGCCGCGTCGCGCTCGCCTCGTCGTCGGCGACCTCCGACCTCACCGGTCCGGCCTGCTCGCCCAACACGGTGCAATGGGTGCTGGACACCTGGTCGCTCGGCACCAGCGCGGCCCATGCGCTGGTCGGAACCGGGGCGAGGAGCTGGTTCTTCATCACCGTGGACTATGCGCTCGGCCACATCCTCCAGCGCGACGCCGCCGCCGCGGTGGTCGCGACCGGCGGAACCGTGCTGGGCGAGGCACTGCACCCCCTGGGCCAGGCCGATCTGTCATCGCAATTGCTGGCCGCGCAGGCCTCCGGCGCGCAGGTGATCGCGCTCGCCAATACCGGGGCGGACATGATCAACGCTGTCAAGCAGGCCGGCGAGTTCGGCCTGCTGCAATCCCAAATTGGGAGCCAGCCCCAGGCGGGGAGCCAGCCCCAGGCGGGGAGCCGGGCGAAACCGGCCGACCGGCCGAAGCTCGCGGCGCTGTTCGCCCAGATCTCCGACATCCACGGGATCGGGCTGGCCGCCGCCCAGGGGCTGATGCTGACCGAGGCGTTCTACTGGGATCTGACCGAGGCCACCCGCGATTTCTCCCGCCGCTTCGCCGCGCGCATGGGCGGGCGCGTGCCGACCGAGGACCAGGCCGGCGTGTATTCCGCGACGCTCGCCTATCTGCGGGCGGTGCGCGATGCCGCCAGCCAGGATGGCGCGACCGTGGTGGCGGCGATGCAGCGCGCGCCGATCGACGACCCACTGTTCGGCACGGTCACCATCCGCCCCGACGGGCGCGCGGTGCATCCGATGTATCTGTTCCGGGTGAAGGCACCGGCCGACTCGCAGGGGCCGTGGGATCTCTACGAGCGGATCAAGACCATCCCCCCCGGGGCGGCGTTCCGCCCGCTTGGCCAGGGCGGCTGCCCATTGCCCCTGCGATAGCCGGGCAGGCCCCCTCCAGATGGCAGGCGGGGATCCGCCGCGCTGGCAGACCCCCTGGCCTATCCCGGTGTCGGACCGCGCCCGGGCAGCACGCCCAGCCGCCGGAACAGATCCACCAGCACCAGATTGACATTGAACTTGAACCGCTCGGTATCGCGCACCGCCGCGACCACGAGATCGAGCGGCCAGAGTTCGAAGGCCTCCACCTCACCATCCGCCGGCACCGGCTGGAACTCCTCGGCCAGCCACAGGTCGTAGACATGCAGCCGGTCGCGGCGCAGCCCCTCGGGCCGCTGCATCGCATAGGAGATCCGCGCCACCGGCCGGGACTGCGCCGCCAGATCGGGCGGGATCGCGGCTTCCTCGCCGGCCTCCTTGATCAGGGTCTGCCAGGGGCTGAGCCCGGCCGGCACGCCGCCGGCGGCGATGTGGTCGAGCTTGCCCGGATCGAGCTTCTTATCGGCCGCCCGCCGCGCCACCCACAGCGCGATGCCGCCGGCCCGGCGCACCAGCCCGTTCAGATGCACCCCGTCGGCCTGGATGCCGAAGATCGGCAGCGCGCCGCGGTCGATCAGCCCCAGCACCGGCCCGTCGGGGGTGGCGCGCACATCGAAGGCCTCGTCGCGGAACCCGGTCAGGCCGCGCGCGGCAAGGCCCCGGCCCAGCGCATCCAGCAGGCGCGGCTCCAGGCTCACGGCGTCCGGTCCGATCGCCAGCCCCGCGAGACCGGCCAGGGCCGGCAGGCGCGCGGGATCGATGAAGCCCACCTGCGCCGCGCCGATCCGCACCGGCAGATGCCCGCCAGGCAGCACAGCATTGTCGCAGGCGCGCAGGTGGCGGTCGAAATCCCCCGCGATCGGCCCGTTCGGTACTTTCATGGCAGCGCTGCTCCCCTGGCCAATCGCCCTGTGCCATGCCACATGCCTCGCATGACCCTTTCCGCCACGTCGAATGCCCCGGCTGCGCCACGTTCGCAACGCTCCATCCTGCGCACCATCGCCTCGCTGCTGCCCTATCTGTGGCCGCAGGGCGAGCCGATCGCGAGGCTGCGGGTGGTCACCGCCCTGGTGTTCCTGGTGCTGGCCAAGATCGCCACCGTCTGGGTGCCGATCGTCTACAGCCGGGCGGTGGATGCGCTGGCCCCCAAAGCCGGCCAGGCGGCCGCGATGATCGTGGTGCCGGCGGCGCTGATCCTCGCCTATGGCGTGCTGCGGGTGATGGCGGCGGGCTTCGGCGAACTGCGCGACGCGGTGTTCGCCGCGGTGCAGCAGCGCACCGTGCGGCGGGTGGCGCGGCAGACCTTCGAGCATGTCCACCGCCTGTCGCTGCGCTTCCATCTGGACCGCCAGACCGGCGGGCTGTCGCGGGCGATCGAGCGCGGCACCACCGGCATCGAGAGCGTGCTGCGGCTGGCGGTGTTCAACATCCTGCCGACGCTGTTCGAGGTGCTGATGGTCACCGCCATCCTGTGGGCGGTGTTCGACTGGCGGTTCGCGCTGCTCACCTTCGTCGCGGTCGGGCTGTATATCGGCTTCACCCTGACCTTCACCAACTGGCGGGTGCGCTTCCGCCGCACCATGAACGAGACCGACAGCGAGGCGCAGTCCAAGGCGGTGGACAGCCTGCTGAACTACGAGACGGTGAAGTATTTCGGCAACGAGGCCCACGAATCCCGCCGCTTCGACGAGGCGCTGGCACGCTACGAGCGCGCCGCGGTGAAATCCCAGGTGACCCTGAACATGCTCAACCTGGGCCAGGCCGCGATCATCGCCACCGGCCTCGCGCTGGTGATGCTGATGGCCGCGGACGGGGTGAAATCCGGCGCCATGACGGTCGGCAAGTTCGTGCTGGTGAACACCTACCTGATGCAGCTGTACCAGCCGCTGAACTTCCTGGGCTTCGTCTATCGCGAGATCAAGCAGGGCCTGGTGGACATGGAGCAGATGTTCCGCCTGCTGAACGTGCCGCAGGAGATCGCCGACCGGCCGGGAGCACCGCCGCTGGTGGTCCGCCGCGGCGAGGTCCGGTTCGATCATGTGCATTTCGGCTACCGGCCGGACCGGGAGATCCTGAAAGGCGTCGATTTCGTCGTCCCCGCCGGCGGCAAGCTCGCCATCGTCGGGCCGACGGGGGCCGGAAAATCGACGATCAGCCGGCTGCTGTTCCGCTTCTACGATACCACCGAAGGCCAGATCCGGATCGACGGCCAGGACATCAGCGCAGTGACCCAGGACAGCCTGCGCGCCGCGATCGGCGTGGTGCCGCAGGACACCGTGCTGTTCAACGACACGATCCGCTACAATATCGCCTATGGCCGCCCGGGGGCGAGCCAGGCGGAGATCGAGGCGGCGGCGCGATCGGCGCAGGTGCATGATTTCGTCCTGCGCCTGCCCGACGGCTACGCCACCCGGGTCGGCGAGCGGGGGCTGAAACTGTCGGGCGGGGAGAAGCAGCGCGTGGCGATCGCGCGGACCATCCTGAAGAACCCGCGCATCCTGATCCTGGACGAGGCGACCAGCGCGCTCGACACCCGCACCGAGCAGGACATCCAGACGGCGCTGCGGGCGGTGGCGGAAGACCGCACCACCCTGGTGATCGCCCACCGGCTGTCCACGGTGGTGGATGCCGACGAGATCCTGGTGCTGAACGAGGGCCAAGTGGCCGAACGCGGCACCCATGCCCAGCTGCTCGCGAAGGGCGGGCTTTATGCCCGGATGTGGATGTTGCAGGCCGAGCATCCCGACGCCGCCCTGGACCCGGTATCGGCCCTGGTGGCGGGCTGAGCATGGTGGAGTCGGGCGCCCCGCCGGCGGAGGAACTCGGCAAGGCCGGGGCGGTCGTGGACAGTGCGATCGCGCATATGATGGGCCGCGGGCTCGATCCGGTGGCGATCGCCTCGGCGCTGCTCGGCGGTTCGCTGTGCCTGCTCGCCCGCAGCCTGGACGAGGCGGCGATCCTGCGCATCCTGGAAAATGCCGCGGCCAGCGTGCGGGCGGGCGAACTGCGCGGGGAGGATCCGGGCCCGCGCTGAACCGCCACCCGGACTGAACCCTCCCACCGGTCTGGCCTCCCACCGGTCTGGCCCCCCACAGGTCTGGCCC
>DAICZL010000413.1 GCA_027311165.1 bacterium | reverse complement strand
CCCGGGCGGCGGGCGGGCGGGTCGGCGTATCAGGGGATGCGCGCTTGGGCGGCATGGATGTTCTCCGGTTTCCGCTGCACGACCCGCCAGCGCGGCGCCGCAACGCTTCGAACTCGCCGCGACAGGCCGGCGGGTCGCCAGAGCCGATCGATCTCGCATCCTGCACCTGCCGCGCGGGGGCGGGCAGGCTCGGAAACTACGGATGCCGCCGGGCAGTCCGGCGGAATTGCTGCTTTGGCGGTATCGGCCTATCATGATTTTCTCGTGGTGGCCGAATAACGGTCGCCCGTTCCGGGGATGGCCGTCCAATGCCGGCAGCGCCGCCCCCATTCTCCCGGCCGGGTTCGCCACGGTCCCCGCAGGGAAACCCGCCGGGGTCCGGGCAAGCGGCGCTGGGCGGCGGCGGGCTCACGGTGGTCGGTATCGGCGCCTCGGCCGGCGGGCTGGAAGCCTGCATCAAGCTGTTCGAAGCCCTGCCCGCCGACAGCGGGATGTGCTTCATCCTGATCCAGCATCTGGACCCCACCCATCGCAGTATGATGGTGGAACTGCTCGCCGAGCATACGAGGATGACCGTGTGTCAGGCGGCGAACGGCATGCGGCTGGAGAGTGACCACCTGTATGTCATTCCCCCCGGCACCTATCTTTCGGTGCATGAGGGGGCATTGCTGCTCTCCCCGCCACAGGCGCGGCACGGCGCACGGCTGCCCTTCGACTTTCTGCTGCACACGATGGCCGAGGAGATCGGCGCCCGGGCAATCTGCGTGGTGCTCTCCGGCACCGGGGCGGATGGCAGTCTCGGGCTGAAGGCGGTGAAGGAGCGCTGCGGCCTGGTGATCGCCCAGGACCCGGACGAGGCCGGCTATGACGGCATGCCCCGCTCTGCAATCGCGACCGGTGCCGTCGATCTGGTGCTGCCGGTGGCGCAGATCCCCGACGCGCTGCTGCGCTATCACCGGCGGATGGCCGCGACGGGGTCCGGCGCGGATCCGGCTGCCTCAGGCGCGCGGGACTGGCTGCCCGCGATCATCGAATTCCTGCGGGCGCGGACGGGCCATGATTTCACCAGCTACAAGCCCGGCACGCTGCATCGGCGGATCGAGCGGCGCATGGCGATCGCCGCGATCGAGACCGACGACATGAACCGCTATCTCGATCTGCTGTCCGGCGATCCCGCCGAACGCGACCGGCTGGCCAAGGACCTGCTGATCAACGTCACCAGCTTCTTTCGCGATCCGGCGGTGTTCGGGCTGCTGGAGAAGCAGATCATCCCCGACATGATCGCCCGCCACCCGCCCGATCAGCCGCTGCGCATCTGGATCGTCGGCTGCAGCACCGGTCAGGAGGCCTATTCGCTGGCGATGCTGTTCTACGAACAGCTCACGGCGCAGCACAGCGGCGTCAAGCTGCAGGTGTTCGCCTCCGACGTTGATGCCGAGGCGATCGCGAGCGCGCGTGAAGGTCTCTACCCGGACTCGATCGAGGCCGAACTCTCGCCCGAGCGGCTGGCCCGCTTCTGCGTCAAGCGCGAGGACGGATACCGGATCGTTCCGGAATTGCGGGGACTGATCGTCTTCACGGTGCATGACGTGCTGACCGATCCGCCATTCTCGCGCCTCGACCTGGTGTCGTGCCGCAATCTGCTGATCTATCTGCGGGTGCCGGCGCAGGAGCGGGTGATCTCGCTGTTCCAGTTCGCGCTGCGCGAGGGCGGGATCCTGCTGCTGGGCAGCGCCGAGACCGTGGGCAATGCCAGTGGCGGCTTCGATCCCGTCGCGAAGTCGGAGCGGGTGTTCCGCCATGTCGGGCGCGCCCGGCCCCCATCTCCGCTCGGCGCGCCGGCCCCCGGTACCGGTCTCAAGGTTCGCGCGCCGCCCGGACAGGCAAGCGCCACGATCCGTCAGTCCACGCTCGCCGAACTCGGCCGGCGGCTGGTGCTGGATTGTTTCGCCCCGGCGGCGGTGCTGATCAACCGCGACCACGACTGCCTGTATACGCTGGGGCCGACCGACCGGTATCTGCGGGTTCCGGTGGGGCCGCACAGCAACGATCTGCTGGCGATGGCCCGCCCGGGGCTGCGCGCGAAGCTGAAGGCGGCGATCGAGAAGGCCGATCTGGAAAAGACGCGCATCGTGCTGGGCGGTGGGCGGATGCGCCATGGCGGCGGCGTGATCACCTTCAACATCGATGTCCAGCCGGTGCAGAACGGCGGGGAAGACCTGCTGCTGGTCTGCTTCGTGGATCAGCCTGCGGCCTCCGAGCCGCAGGCCGTGCCGGAACGGGCAGGGCAGAACCCGCAGGTGGCGGTGCTGGAACAGGAGCTGGAGGCCACAAGGACGGAACTGCGCGCCACGTTGCGGGATCTGGAGAGATCCGGCGAGGAGCAGAACGCCATCAACGAGGAGGCGCTGTCGGTCAACGAGGAATTCCAGTCCACCAACGAGGAGCTGCTGACCTCGAAGGAAGAGCTGCAATCCCTGAACGAGGAGCTGACCGCGCTCAACAGCCAGCTGCAGGAAACCCTGGAGCGGCAGCGCACCACTGCCAGCGATCTGCAGAACGTGCTGTTCAGCACCGATGTGGCGACACTGTTTCTCGATCCTGCGCTAAGGATCCGCTTCTTCACCCCGGCGTCGAAGGCGCTGTTCAACATCATTCCGGGTGATATCGGCCGGCCGCTCGCCGATCTGAACTCGCTCGCCTCCGATACCGCACTCACCGCCGACGCGAGGGCGGTGCTCGAGCACTTCGTGCCGATCTCGCGGGAGATCGAGGTGCCGGGCGGGGTCTGGTTCACCCGCCGGATCCTGCCCTATCGCGGCCATGACGACCGGGTGGAGGGGGTGGTGATCACCTTCAGCAACACCTCGGAAAGCCGGCGCGCGGCGAAGGCGCTGGAAGTGGCGCGCCAGCAGGCGGAACTCGCCAATCTGGCCAAGACCCGCTTCCTCGCCGCGGCCAGCCACGATCTGCGCCAGCCGCTGCAGACCCTGGCCTTGCTGCAGGGCCTGCTGGCGAAGGCGGTGGAAGGCGAACGGCCGAGACAGCTCACCCGGCGCCTCGGTGACACCCTGGCCGCCATGGCGGGGATCCTCAACACCCTGCTCGATGTCAACCAGATCGAAGCCGGCGTCATCAAGCCCCATGTGGTGGGCTTTCCGATCAACGAGCTGCTGATCCGGCTGAATGAAGAATTCGGCTACCTCGCGCAGGCCCAGGGCCTCGTCCTGCGGGTGGTTCCCTGCAGCCTGATGGTCGAGAGCGATCCCCGCCTGCTCGGGCAGATGGCCCGCAACCTGTTGACCAATGCGCTGAAATACACCACCAGCGGGGGCGTGCTGCTGGGCTGCCGCAGGCGGGGCGGCCGCGTCGGCATCGAGGTCTGGGATACCGGGATCGGCATCCAGGCCGACCAGCTGGACAGGATCTTCGGGGAATACCACCAGCTCGACAACGCCACGCAGGATCGCAGCCGCGGCCTCGGCCTCGGCCTCGCGATCGTCGAGGCTGAGCAAACTGCTGGGCCACGCGGTGCATGTCCGCTCGCGTCCCGGCAAGGGTTCGGTGTTCTCGATCGAGGTGCCGCGCCACCTGGGCGGGCCGGTGCCGGAAGCGGTGCCATCACCCGACCGCCGCGCCGGGGAAGCCGCGCCCGGGCTGCGCACCGGCGTGATCCTGATCGTCGAGGATGACCCCGCGCTGCGCGACGCCATGCAACAATTTCTGCAGGAGCAGGGCCATCTGGTGGCGGTGGTGCGGGATGGCGCTGCCGCACTCGATCTGCTGGCAGGCGGACGGATCCGGCCGGATCTGATCCTGGCCGACTACAACCTGCCGGCGGGGCCGGACCGGCTGGATCTGGCGCTGCGGCTGCGCGGGACGGATGCGGCCAGGACCCCGGTGGTGATCCTGACCGGCGACATCTCCACCGGCACGCTGTGCGATGTCGCCGAACACGGGCTGCTGCTGTTGCACAAGCCGGTGCGGCTGGAAGAACTGACCCAGGTGATCCAGGACCGGCTGCCTCCGGCTGGCGAGGCGACGCGGCTGCCCGCCTCCCCCCCCTCCCCGGACGCCGC
>DAICZL010000545.1 GCA_027311165.1 bacterium | reverse complement strand
CAACTGCGCTGACGCTGTTTCCGGAGATGTTTCCCGGCCCGCTCGGCTGCTCGCTCTCCGGCCGCGCGCTGGGGGCGGGGATCTGGTCGCTGGCAACGATCGACATCCGCGACCACGCGCCCGGCCGGCACCGCAGCGTGGACGCCACGCCGTTCGGCGGCGGGGCCGGGATGGTGCTGCGGCCGGACGTGGTGGACGCGGCGGTCGCCGCTGCGCTGGCCAGTCCAGGGAATGCCCATGGGAATGCCCATGGGAATGCGCGGGGCGATGCCCAAGGCGATGCCCCTGGGGGCGATGCCCCTGGGGGGGATGCACCTGGGGGGGATGCCCGCGCGCTGATCTGCCTGACCCCGCGCGGCCGCCCCCTGACCCAGAGGCTGGTGCGCGATCTGGCCGCCGGCCCCGGCGTGGTGCTGCTGTGCGGCCGCTATGAAGGCATCGATCAGCGGGTGATCGAAGCCCGCGGCATGGTCGAGATCAGCCTGGGGGATTACGTCCTGTCGGGCGGGGAGATCGCGGCGCTGGCGCTGCTCGATGCCTGCGTTCGGCTGCTGCCCGGGGTGATGGGCGCGCCCGGCAGCGCCGTCGAGGAGAGCTTCAGCGATGCGCTGCTGGAATATCCGCACTACACCCGCCCCGCGCTCTGGCAGGGGCGCGCGGTGCCGGAGGTGCTGCTGTCGGGCCATCACGGCGCGGTCACTGCCTGGCGCCGGGCGGAACAGTTGCGCGTGACGCGCGAACGCCGGCCCGATCTGTGGGCCGCGCATGAGGCCATGGCGGCGCCGGCGATTGCGGCGGCGGCGGCGAGGCCCTAAGGGATCAGGACGAAAGGACCACGACGATGAACATCATCCAGGCCTTCGAGGCCGACGAGATCACCCGCCTGACGGCCAGCCGCGCGGTGCCGCCCTTCGCTCCGGGCGATACGCTGCGCGTCGCGGTCAAGGTGGTGGAGGGCGAACGCACCCGCACCCAGAATTTCGAGGGCGTGTGCATCGCGCGGTCCAACAAGGGGCTGAACAGCAACTTCACCGTGCGCAAGATCAGCTATGGCGAGGGGGTGGAGCGAGTGTTCCCGCTGTATTCGCCCAGCATCGCCGAGATCGCGGTGGTGCGCCGGGGCGATGTGCGCCGCGCCAAGCTGTATTATCTGCGCGGGCGCAGCGGTAAATCCGCCCGCATCGCCGAGAAGGCGCGCAGCCTGCCGGACGCGCGGGCCGCACAGTCCCTCGACATGCCCGAAGCGGCACCGCTGCAGGTCGCCCCGGAAGCGGCGGTGGTCAGCACCGCCCCCGACATGGCGCCGTTCCAGGGCGCCCCGGAAGCCGCTCCGATCCACGGCGTCTCGGAGACGGCTTCGTCCCACGGCACGCCCGCCGGGACGGAAGAACCCCCGACCCAGACCGCGGAGTAGTCCCTGCCATGCCAGCCGCCCAGCCACGCACGCTGTTCGACAAGATCTGGGACAGCCACGTCGTCGAGCGGCTCGAGGACGGCACCTGCATCCTCTATATCGACCGCCACCTGGTCCATGAGGTGACCAGCCCGCAGGCCTTCGAGGGCCTGCGGCTGGCCGGCAGGGGCGTGCGTCGCCACGATGCCACGATCGCGGTGGCCGACCACAACGTGCCCACCTCCGACCGGCGCGCCGGCATCGGCGAACCCGAGAGCCGGGTGCAGGTGGAAACCCTGGAACGCAACGTCGCCGCTTTCGGGGTGCCGTATTTCCCGGTGCTCGACGACCGGCAGGGCATCGTGCACATCATCGGCCCCGAGCAGGGGATCAGCCTGCCGGGCATGACCATCGTCTGCGGCGACAGCCATACCTCGACCCACGGCGCGCTGGGGGCGCTCGCCTTCGGCATCGGCACCTCCGAGGTCGAGCACGTGCTGGCCACCCAGACGCTGCTGCAAAAGCCGGCGCGGAACATGCGGGTGGACGTGTCCGGCACGCTCGGCTTCGGCTGCACCGCCAAGGACATCGTGCTGGCGATCATCGGCCGGATCGGCACCGCCGGCGGCACCGGCCACGTGATCGAATATGCCGGCGAGGCGATCCGCGCGCTGGACATGGCCGGGCGGATGACGGTCTGCAACATGTCGATCGAGGCCGGCGCCCGGGCCGGGCTGATCGCGCCGGACCAGACCACCTTCGACTGGATCGCCGGCCGGCCCTTCGCCCCCGCCGGCGCCGCGCTGGAGCGCGCGATCGCCGCCTGGCGCGACCTGCCGAGCGACCCCGGCGCGGTCTATGACCGGCACGTGGCGCTGGAGGCCGGCGCCATCGCGCCGATGGTGACCTGGGGCACCAGCCCCGAGGCGGTATTGCCGATCACCGGCAGCGTGCCCGATCCCGACCAGGCCGCAGACGAGGCCGACCGGGCCCGGCTGCGCCGGATGCTCGACTATATGGGCCTGACCGCCGGGCAGAGGCTGGAAGACCTGGCGGTGGACGTGGTGTTCATCGGCAGCTGCACCAATGGCCGGATCGAGGACATCCGCGCCGCCGCGCAGATCGCGCGCGGGCGGCACGTGGCGGCCGGGGTGCGCGCGCTGGTGGTGCCCGGCTCCGGCCTGGTCAAGCGGGAAGCCGAGCGCGAGGGGCTGGACCGCATCCTGACCGAGGCCGGGTTCGAATGGCGCGAAGCCGGCTGCTCGATGTGCCTGGGAATGCACGAGGACAAGCTGACGCCCGGCCAGCGCTGCGCCAGCACCTCCAACCGCAATTTCGAGGGCCGCCAGGGCCCGGGCGGGCGGACCCATCTGCTCTCGCCGGCGATGGCGGCGGCGGCGGCGGTGACCGGGCGGCTGACCGATGTGCGGCAACTGGGCTGAACCGCCACGGGCCGGCGGCGGACCGGAGGACGGCTCGCCAGGTCCGGCGGCCGGCACCGGTGCGCGGGCCCGGTTTGTGCAAACGCTCTGAGGGGGCGCCCCGATGCAGGCCTTCACCACCCTGACCGCCATCGCGGCGCCGCTGCCGCTGGCCAATGTCGATACCGACAAGATCATCCCCGCGCGCTTTCTCAAGACCATCAAGCGGACCGGGCTCGGCGTGCATCTGTTCGATACCCTGCGCTATGACGCCGCCGGCGCCGAGCGGGCGGATTTCGTGCTGAACCAGCCGCCCTACCGGTCCGCGGAGATCCTGATCGCGCACGAGAATTTCGGCTGCGGCTCCTCGCGCGAGCATGCCCCCTGGGCGCTGCTCGATTTCGGCATACGCTGCATCATCGCTCCCGACTTCGCCGACATCTTCCATGCCAATTGCTTCAAGAACGGCATCCTGCCGGTGCGGCTGCCGCGGGCGGTGTGCGATGCGCTGATGGAGGATGCCAGGCTGGGCGGCAATGCCCGGCTGACCATCGACCTCGCGCGGCAGGTGGTGGTGCGGCCGAGCGGCGAGGAGATCGGCTTCGAGATCGACCCGTTCCGCAAGCACCTGCTGCTGAACGGACTCGACGATATCGGCCAGACAATGCAACACGTCGATGCGATCGACGCGTTCGAGGCGGCGCGTGAGCGCCAGCAGGGCTGGATGCCGGCGATCACGCTCGGCTGACGTCCCGACCACCGCGCGCGCCGGCCCGGCGTGCCCGGCTTTCCTACCGCCCGCGCCCCATCCCTGGAGACAGCCATGCCCGCCAACAAGAAACTGCTGATCCTGCCTGGCGACGGCATCGGCCCCGAGGTGATGCGCGAGGTCCGCCGCGTGATCGACTGGATGGACCGCCGCCGCGCCGTGACCTTCGACATCTCCGAGGACCTGGTGGGCGGCGCGGCGATCGATGCCCGCGGCGCGCCGATCTCCCCCGACACGGTGGAGGCCGCGCGGGAGGCCGATGCGGTGCTGTTCGGCGCCGTGGGGGGGCCGAAATGGGACGGGCTGGGTTTCGCGCTGCGCCCCGAACTGGCGATCCTGACGCTGCGCAAGGAACTGGGACTGTTCGCCAATCTGCGCCCCGCGCTGGTGCTCGATCCGCTGGTCGATGCCAGCACGCTGAAGCCCGACGTGATCCGCGGGCTCGATCTGATGATCGTGCGGGAAAGCACCGGCGGGGTGTATTTCGGCGAGCCGCGCGGGGTGGAGACCCTGCCGGACGGACAGATGCGCGGCTTCGACACCGAAAGCTACACCACCCACGAGATCGAGCGGGTGGCGCGCGTCGCCTTCGGCCTGGCGCGCACCCGCCAGCGCCGGGTGTGCAGCGTGGACAAGGCCAACGTGATGCAGAGCGGCCTGTTCTGGCGCCAGACCGTCACCGCCCTGCAGCGGCGGGAATTCCCGGATGTGGAACTGTCCCACATGTATGCCGACAATTGCGCCATGCAGCTGGTGCGCAGCCCCAAGCAGTTCGACGTGATCGTTACCTCCAACCTGTTCGGCGACCTGCTGTCCGACCTCGCCTCGATGCTGACCGGCAGTCTGGGAATGCTGCCCTCGGCGACGCTGGGCGCGGCCGATTCCAGCGGCCGGCGGCACGCGCTGTACGAGCCCATCCATGGCAGCGCGCCCGACATCGCCGGCAAGGGCAGCGCCAACCCGCTGGCGCAGATCCTCAGCTTCGCCATGCTGCTGCGCTACTCCTTCGACATGCACGAGGACGCGGCGCTGATCGAGAAGGCCACCACCAATGTGCTGGCGAGCGGACTGCGCACCGCCGATATCATGGTGCCGGGCGCGGCCAAGGTGGGCACCAGCGTGATGGGCGAGTGCCTGCTGCGCGAGATGGACAAGCTGGCGGCCTGATCCCACCCTTGCGGGGACGGGCCGCTTCGGCTACATCCCCCCCCCTGGCGGCGCCCGTAGCTCAATTGGATAGAGCACCAGACTACGAATCTGGGGGTTGGAAGTTCGAGTCTTTCCGGGCGCGCCATGGTTTCCTACGCCGCCACGGCCAGGTCCGATGGACGGCGGAAGCGGGCCAGGCCCCTCTGGCACTGAACGCTCAGGCACGGCCGGAAAGGGCTCTGCCCCCCTCGG
>DAICZL010000534.1 GCA_027311165.1 bacterium | reverse complement strand
GGACAGGACCCCGGTGATCAGGTCGATCATCGGGCGTGCTCCAGCGGCGGGGCCGGCTTGGGGGCGATGGCGGGCCGGGCCGCCGGCCGGTAATAGGCAAGTTGTTCACCAACCGCAATGAACAGCAGCACGAGCCCGGTCAGCGCCAGCACGTCGTAGCTGGACACGCCGTAGGATTGCAGCACGATGCCACCATTGAGCAGCAGCGCCATCAGCGCCGCCGCCGGCAGCACCGCGATCGGCGCGCCGCCGGCCAGCACCGCGACGATGATGCCGAGATAGCCGTAGTTGTTGGAGATGCCGCCCTGCAGCCGGTGCACCGTGCCGGCCACTTCCAGCATGCCCGCGAGCCCGGCGATCCCACCCGAGAGCAGCATGGTCTGCAGCAGCCGCCGGCGCACGCCCATGCCGGCATAATTCGCCGCGTGACGGTTCGCCCCGGCCACCCGCACCTCGAACCCCCAGCCGGTGCGGCCCAGGGCCAGCGCGGCCAGCACCACCAGCAGGACCGCGACCGCCAGCCCCAAGTGCAGGTCATCGATCATCGCCGGGATTTCATAGGGCACATGGGCGCTCGCGGCCGTCACCGCCTGGTGGGGATCGCGCATCGGCCCGGTGCACAGATAGTTCACCAGCAGCACCGCGACGAAATTGAGCAGCAGGGTGGTGATGATCTCGTCGATCGCCAGATAGGCGCGCGCCAGCGCAGGCAGCAGGATCCAGGCCATGCCGCCGGCGAAGCCGGCCAGCGCCATCAGCGGCAGCATCAGCGCGGGCGGCCCCTGCAACTGCAGCCCGACCAGGCTCGCGATGATCGCGCCGGCATAGAACTGGCCCTCGCCGCCGATGTTCCACAGGCCGATGCGCAGGCACACCGCCGCCGCCAGACCGGTCAGGATCAGCGGGGTGGCGAGCAGGCCGAGATCCTCGAGCCCGAAGGCCGTGCCGAGCGAGGCGCTGATGACCGCCCCGGCCAGTTCCGGCACGTCGAAGCCGGCCAGCGCGAAGGCCAGGCCGCCGGTCAGCAGCGCCGCCGCCACCGCAGCCACCCGCGCCAGGATCATCACGCCCGCGCCGATCGAGGGCAGGCGCTGGAACCGCAACGTCTCAGGCTCCGTGCAGCGCGAGTGCGGACGGCTTCGCGCCCCCCGCCGGCGCAGCCTCGGCGCGCCCGCCCATCAGCAGGCCGATGCGCTCGGCATCCGCCTCGGCGGCCGGGAAAATGCCCATGATCCGGCCATGAAACAGCACCGCGATGCGGTCGGCGATGCCGATCAGCTCGTCTAGCTCCTCGGAGACCAGCAGCACGCCCACCCCCGCCTGCTTCAGTTCCATCATGTAGCGCAGCATAATCTCGATCGCGCCGACATCGAGCCCGCGCGTGGGATAGGCCGCGATCAGCGCGCGCGCGGCGACCCGCATCTCCCGCCGCGCCACCAGCCGCTGCTGGTTGCCACCCGAGAGGTTGCGCACCGGCGCGCGCAGGCTCGGCACGGTCACGGCGGCATCGGCGACGATGCGGCGGGCGAGCGCGATCGCCGCGCCGGGGCTGAACAGCAGGCCACGGGCGATCGGCTTGCGGCGGTATTCGCGCAGCACCGCGTTGTCCGCCACCGACATCGACGGGGCGAGGCCGCTGCGCAGCCGGTCTTCGGGGATGTGGCCGATCCCGGCGGCCAGGAAGGCAGCCGGGTCGGCGTCGGTGACCGCCGTCGCGCCGATCCGCAGCGCCCCCGCGGACAGGCCGCGCATGCCGGTGAGGATCTCGGTCAGCGCCCGCTGGCCATTGCCGGCGACGCCCGCCACCCCCAGGATCTCGCCCTCATGCAGCGTCAGGTCGATATCGGTCAGGGCCGGCAGGCCACGGTCGTCGCGCGCGCAGGCGCCGGCCAGTTGCAGCACCACCGGAGCCAGGGGAG